>NZ_VRVG01000051.1:0-36156 GCF_008040085.1 Methylobacterium sp. WL7
CCTCCGGGGGCCACCCTCCCCCCGCAGAGGGGGGAGGGAGAGCCCGAGCCCTACTCGACCACGTTCTGCGGCTTGCCCGCGACGAACGCCTCGACGTTGTCTACGAGCTGATCGGCCAGGATCTGCATCGCCTCCTTGCTGGCCCAGGCGACGTGCGGGGTCACGATCAGGTTCGGCAGGTCGGCCTCGCACAGGATGTTGCCGTCTTTGGGCGGCTCCTGCGCGACCACGTCGAAGCCTGCGCCCGCGATGGTGCCGTCCTTGAGCGCGGCCAGCAGCGCGGCCTCGTCCACCAGACCGCCCCGAGCGGTGTTGATCAGGATGGCGCTCTTCTTCATCCGCTTGAGTTCGGCGGCGCCGATCATCCCCTTGGTGTCGGGGGTGAGCGGTACGTGCAGCGTGATCACGTCGGACTGCGTCAGGATCGTCTCGAAATCGACCAGGCCGTCCTGCGGGAACACGTCGTAGGCCAGGACCTTCATGCCCAGCGCCTCGGCGCGCTTGCCGATCGACTTGCCGAGTGCTCCGTAGCCCACGATGCCGAGCGTCGAGCCGGCGATGTCGTAGATCGGGTAGTCGAAGTAGCAGAACTGCGTAGACTTCGCCCAGTCGCCGCGCCGCACCGAGTTGGCGTAGGGCACGATCGCCCGCCGGAGCGCGAACATCAGCCCGACCACGTGCTCGGGCACGGTGTTGAAGGCGTAGTTGCGGATGTTGACGACCGTGATGCCCTGGGCCTTGGCCTGAGCCTTGTCGACCACGTCGGTGCCGGTGGCGGCCACCGCGATCAGCTTCAGGTCGGGGAGCTGCTTCAGGGTATCGGCCCGCATCGGGACCTTGTTGATCAGCGCGATCTCGGCGCCCTGGAGGCGGGACACCGTGTCCTCCGGCGTCCAGGTCGATTCGTGCTCGACGTAATCGTGCGGGAAGTTGAACGGTCGGACCGTCGCGTCGAGGGACTCACGGTCCAGGAACACGATCTTCTTGGTCATAGATCCCCTCTCGGGCAACGGGCGGCTTCCTCGGGATTCTTGTTCTTACTTGCGCGCCGGGGCGGGGCCGGCAACCCGGCCCCGCCCCGGCAGCGTGCATGGATCACGCCTTGTGAAGCGGATTCTCGCGCAGGTAGCTGGAGGCGGCGGCGACGCCGGAACCCGGCGTGACCTTCACGCCGCAATCCAGCAGCGCCATCTCGGCACCCGCGATGGCGCCCAGCAGCGACAGCTCGTTCAGGTCGCCGATATGGCCGATGCGGAACACCTTGCCGGCGACTTTGGACAGGCCGCTGCCGAGGGACAGGTTGTAGCGCTCATAGGCGTGGGTGATCACCTTGGCGGCGTCGACGCCCTCCGGCACCAGGATGGCCGTGACCGTGTCCGAGTTCCACTTGGGCTCCTTGGCGCAGGGCTTGAGGCCCCAGGCCGCGACCGCCTGACGGGTCGCCTCGGCGAGCACGTGATGGCGGTGGTAGATGTTCTCCAGCCCCTCTTCCTTCACGATCTCCAGCGCTTCGCGCAGGCCGTAGAGCAGCGGGAGCGCCGGCGTGTAGGGGAAGTAGCCCGTGGCGTTGGTGGTGAGCTGGTCCTTCCAGGCGAAGTAGACATGGCCGAGCCGGTCGTTCCGGCCGGCGCCGCCCTCGGCGATCTTCAGCGCCTTGGGGCTGATGCAGATCAGGCCGAGGCCGGCCGGCAGCATGAAGCCCTTCTGCGACCCCGCGATGGCGCAGTCGACGCCCCATTCGTCCATCTTGAACGGCAGCGAGCCGATCGACGAGATGCCGTCCACGAACAGCAGCGCCGGGTGGCCGGCGGCGTCGATCGCCTTGCGGACCGCGCCGACGTCGCTGGTGACGCCCGTGGCGGTCTCGTTGTGGACGACCATCACGGCCTTGATGGTGTGGTCCTTGTCGGCCCGCAGGGCCTCCTCGATCTTCTGCGGATCGGCGCCGGTGCCCCACTCCTCGTCCTGGACGATGACCTCGAGGCCGAGGCGCTGGGCCATGTCGACCCAGAGGTGGCTGAACTGGCCGTAGCGCGCGGTCAGCACCGTGTCGCCGCGGCACAGGGTGTTGGACAGGGCCGATTCCCAGATGCCGGTGCCCGAGGACGGGAACAGGATGATCGTCCCGTTGGTCGAGCCGAACACCATCTTGGCGTCCTGGAACAGCGGCTTCGTCAGCTCGGGGAAGCTCGGCGAGCGGTGATCCTCGGACGGCACGTGCATCGCGCGCAGGACGCGATCCGGGATGTTCGTGGGGCCCGGGATGAAGAGATGGTTGCGACCGGGGCGCCGGGTTGCGGCCATGGTGTTTCCTCCAAAAACTCTGTTGCGCGCGGGCGGACCCGCGCCGGTTTGTTCAAACGTTTTCGGCGCCTTCGGCGGCCGTCTCGAGCTTCCTGCGCGCGGTGCCGGCGGGCGCGGCACGCGCCGCGACTCCCGAACGTCATCCGTGTCATCCGTGGATCGGGGGGCTCAGCGGAGCGGCAGGCGGCGTCTTGCCGCTCGCGTCGCGGCGCGCCCCCGCGCCGGTCGCCTCCGAAATGCCGTCCCGGTCTACGGCGCCTCGTCTCAAGGCACCCTGGCCGCCCTCGCCGCCTTCCAGTCCGCGTCCGGCCCGGCTCATGCCGAGCCACCGGTCGTCTGGTATTATGAGGCGGCGAAGCTGGGAAGCAAAACCGGAAAAACTTCGGGATCTCGGTAAAAAAATTTTTTGTGCATCGCAACGTCAGCTATCCGCGTTTGAGGACTTCTGCTGCGGCGCACCAAGACACCCCACAGCGATTCGGGCCCGCGTCATCAAACTGAGACGTGATCGCGCTCTGGATCCCGGCACCGTTCGACCGCCGGGAGGGTGACGTGGCCGAGGAAGAGGAGATGCCGGTCCGGGTCCGGACGCTGTTCCTGTCCGACCTGCATCTCGGGACGCGCGGCTGCCAGGCCGGGCTCCTTCTGTCGTTCCTGAGGGATTACGACGCCGACACGGTCTACCTGGTCGGGGACATCGTGGACGGCTGGCAGCTGCGCTCTGGGTGGTACTGGCCGCAGGAGCACAACGACGTCGTCCAGAAGCTCCTGCGCAAGGTCCGCAAGGGCACCAGGATCGTCTACCTGCCGGGCAACCACGACGAGTTCCTGCGGGACTACGTCGGCACGAATTTCGGTGGCATCGAGATCGCCGAGACCGCGATCCACGAGGCGGCCGACGGGCGGCGCTACCTGGTGATCCATGGCGACCAGTTCGACATGGTGGTGCGGCACTCGCCCTGGCTCGCCCATCTCGGCGACGGCGCCTACACGCTGGCGCTGACCCTTAACACCGTGATCAACCGGATCCGGCGGCGCGCTGGCCTGTCCTACTGGTCGCTGTCGGCCTGGGCGAAGCTGCGGGTGAAGAACGCCGTCAGCTTCATCGGCCGGTTCGAGACCATCCTGGCCGAGGAGGCGCGCCGCCAGGGCGCCAACGGGGTGATCTGCGGGCACATCCACCACGCCGCCGACCGGGCGATCGGCGACCTGCGCTACCTCAACACCGGCGACTGGGTCGAATCCTGCACCGGCCTGATCGAGCATTACGACGGCCGGATCGAGGTGCTGCACTATCCCAGCATCCTGCGGGCGCGCGAGGCCGAAGCCGCACCGCGCCCCGTGGCGGGCCGGCGCGCGGTGGCGTGAGGAACCCACGCGTGAAGCTCCTCATCGCCAGCGACGCCTGGCACCCGCAGGTCAACGGCGTGGTCCGCTCCCTGGAGCAGATGGTCCGCCGGGCGCCCGAGCACGGCTTCGAGACCACGCTGCTCTCGGTGGCCGACTTCCGCTCCCTGCCCCTGCCCGGCTACCCGGAGATCCGCCTCGCCATGGCCGGGCGGGACCGGGTGGCGGAGCGCTGGGCGGCCGAACGCCCGAGCCACGTCCATATCGCCACCGAGGGACCGATCGGCTTCGCGGCCCGGCGGCACTGCCTGGCCAACGGCCTGCCGTTCACAACGAGCTATCACACGCGGTTTCCGGAATACCTCGCCGCCCGGCTGCCGGTGCCGGAGGCGTGGTCCTACGCGTATCTGCGCCGCTTCCACGGCGCGGCGCGCGGGACCATGGTCAGCACCGTCTCCCTGCAGGCGGAACTGGAGGCGAAAGGCTTCTCCCAGCTGATGCGCTGGACCCGCGGGGTCGACACCGAGCGGTTCCGGCCGGCCGCCCCCGGCGAGCCGCCGCCGACGGACCTCGCCGGCCTGCCCCGGCCGCTGTTCCTGTATGTCGGGCGGCTCGCCGTGGAGAAGAACCTCGCGGCCTTCCTGAGCCTCGACCTGCCCGGAACGAAGATCGTGGTCGGCGACGGGCCGGACCGGGCACGCCTGCAGGCCTTGGCCCCGGAGGCACGCTTCCTCGGCACCCGGACCGGGGCGGCGCTCGCGTCCGTCTACGCCGCCTGCGACGCCTTCGTGTTCCCGAGCCTCACCGACACGTTCGGCATCGTGCTGCTGGAAGCGATGGCCTGCGGCCTGCCGATCGCGGCCTTCCCGGTGCCCGGCCCCAACGACGTGCTGAGCGGGACCCGGGTCGGCATCCTCGACCAGGACCTGCGCGCGGCGGCCCTCGCGGCGCTTCGCCTGTCCCGGGCCGAGTGCCGGCAGGAGGCGCTGCGCCGGGGCTGGGACGTCAGCGCCGACCAGTTCTTCGGCAACATCATCGAGGCGCATGGCGGCCAGCGGGGGACCCGGAACGCCGCCTGAACGGTGACGGCGGCGGCGCGAGATGGCAGGACGGCGCCATCATGTCCGTTCAGAAACCGCCGCCCGCGAAACGAACAACACCCGCCCTCACCCAGCCGTTCGATCCGGCCCGGGCCGCGGATTATCCGGCGGTGATCGGCTGCGACGAGGTCGGGCGCGGCGCCCTGTGCGGCCCCGTGGTGGTGGCGGCGGTCTGGTTCGACCCGGCTGCGATCCCCCCGGCCCTGCTGGCGGCCCTCGACGACAGCAAGCGCGTGCCCGAACCGATCCGCGCGCATCTGGCGCCGCTGATCCGCGCCCATGCCCGGGTTGCCGTGGCGGCGGGTTCCCGGGCCCTGATCGACCGCATCAACATCCGCGCCGCGACCCTCGACGCGATGCTGCGGGCGGTGGCGCGCCTCGGGATCGCGGCGCCGGTCCTGGTCGATGGCCGGGACGCCCTGCCGGGCCTGCCGGGCCGGGCCGTGATCGGCGGCGACGGGCTGGTGCCGCAGATCGCCGCCGCCTCGATCGTCGCCAAGGTGTTTCGCGACGACCTCATGCGTCGCCTCGCCGAGCGCCATCCGGGTTACGGCTGGGAGCGCAACGTCGGCTACGGCACGGCCCTGCACCGCGCCGGCCTGACCACACTCGGCCGAAGCCCACACCACCGCCTCAGCTTCACCCGCGGGTTCGGCTAGGTTTCAAAAGGTCGAGATCTTTTGCGGATGCAGGGCAGCGCCCTGCAGTTCTCCGGGGCTCCGCCCCAGACCCCGCCAAAGGGCTCGCCCTTTGCAAACCCCGATTTTGCCGCCTTCGGACCGGATCACTGCGATGCGGGATCGCCAGGCAGCGCGTAGGCGACCACGTAGTCGCCGCGGTCGGGTGATTGGCGCGCGCCGCCGGCCGTGATCACGACGTATTGCCGGCCGGTCTTGGGCGACCTGTAGGTCATCGGCGCACCCTGGCTGCCCACCGGCAGGCGGCCCTTCCAGACCTCGCGGCCGGTCGCGGCCTCGAACGCCCGCAGGTAGTAATCCTGCGTCCCGGCGAAGAAGATCAGGCCCGAACCGGTCACCAGCGAGCCGCCGAGCGAGGGCAGGCCGATCGGGATCGGCAGGTGCATCTTGATCCCCAGCGGCCCGGTATCCTCCACCGTGCCAAGCGGGACCTGCCAGGCGATCCGGCGGGCCTTCAGGTCGATGGCCGTCAGCGTGCCGAAGGGCGGCTTCTGGCACGGGATGTTCAGCGCTGACACGAAGCGGTTGCGGACGGAGACGTAGGGGGTGCCGCGCATCGACGACAGGCCCATCTCGGTTCCGGCGGCCTTGCCGGTCTCGACCTGGTCCCGCGCGATCAGCCGGTTCCACAGGCCCAACCGCATGTCGTTCACGATCAGGTAGTCCCGGGTCATGTCGATCGCGGTGCTGCCCCAGTTCATGCCGCCGAGCGAGCCCGGCATCTGGAGGGCGGTGTCGAAGCCCGGCGGGGTGAAGGTCCCCGCGTGGCGCATGCCCTTGAACTGGATCCGGCACAGGAGCTGGTCGAAGGGCGTCGCCCCCCACATGTCGGCTTCCGTCAGGGTCTCGGCGCCGATCGACGGCATGTCCGAGTAGGGCTGCGTCGGCGCATAACGCTCACCCGGCACGCTGCCCTGCGGGACCGGCCGCTCGGTGATCGGCGCGATCGGGGCGCCGGTCTCGCGGTTCAGCAGGAAGATCTGGCCGTGCTTGGTCGCGGCGATCAGCCCAGGCACGGTGCCGCCCTTCCCGTCCGGCAGGTCGTAGAGAGCGGGTTGGGCCGGGACGTCGAAGTCCCATAGATCCTTGTGAACGAGCTGGACGTGCCAGCGCGGTCGCCCGGTCGCCGCGTCGAGGGCGAAGATCGACGAGTTGGTGGCGTCGTCCTGGGCCGTCCGGTGGCCGCCGAAGAAGTCGGGCGTCGCGTTGCCGGTGGGCGCGTAGATCAGGCCCAGGGCCGAGTCGTAGGCCGTGCTGGTCCAGACGTTCGGCGTACCCCGCGTGTAGGTCTCACCGGGCGGCGGCAGGCGCGTGGTCGCCGGGTTGCCCGGATCCCAGGCCCAGCGCAGGTCGCCGGTGCCGACAGCGTAGGCGCGGACCACGCCGCCGGGCTCGCCGGTCTCGATGTTGTCGGCGACCCGTCCGCCGACCACCACGAGGTCGCCGGCGATCAGCGGCGCGGCGGTCTGCGTGTAGAAGCCGGATTTGACCTCGCCCATGTCGGTCTTGAGATCGACCGTGCCGTCCGTGCCGAAATCGGTGCAGGGCTGGCTGGTGGCCGCGTCGAGGGCGATCAGGCGCGCATCGATCGTAGCCAGCAGCAGGCGGCGGGGACAGACCTTCCCGCCCTCGGCGGCGCCCGCGTCGTGATAGCCGAGCCCGCGGCACCGCTGCCATTGCGGCGCGCTCGCCTGCGGGTCGTAGCGCCAGCGCTGCGTGCCGGTGTCGGCGTCGAGGGCGACGACGATGTCGTTCGGCGTGCAGACGTAGACGGTGTCGCCGATCTGGAGCGGCGTGGTCTGGTCCTCCGCCCCGAAGCCGTTGCTGACGGCGATGTCGCCGGTGCGGAAGGTCCAGGCCGGCCGCAGCTTGGCGACGTTGGTGGCGTCGATCTGCGTCAGCCCGGCGAAGCGGGTGCCGCCGTTGGTGTTGCCCCAGGCCGTCCAGTCCACCTGCGGCCCCGCCTGCGTGGCCGGGTGCACAGCCGGGATCTCGGTCGCCGCGATGATCGGCACCGGCTGGAAGGCCCGCAGCGTGGTCGCCACCAGGGCCAGCGCCAGCGCGGCGGCGAGGCCCAGGGATGCCCGGCGCCATACGCCGCCGCCGGATCGATCGAGCAGCGGTGCGAACAGGGCGACCACGCAGGCGAGGACCGCCAGGGCGAACAGGCGCGAGACCAGCGGCCAGAACGCGAACCCGACCTCCCAGACCGCCCAGATCCCGGTCAGGACGAACGCCCCGCCGTAGAGCAGCGCCCCGGCGCGCCGACGTTGAGCAACCAGAACGCCGGAGACGAGCATCGCGGCGCCCATGGCCGCGAAATACCAGCTGCCGCCGAGCCATACCAAGTATGCACCACCGCCGGCCAAAAATAAACCGAACAATGCTATGACCAAACCAAGTAGTAGCAGCACTCCATCGGTCATATTTTCGGGTCGACGCATCTAAAATCCTCAATCTCGCGAGCTTGTCGCTTATTTATCTTGAGTCTTGCGTCGGTCAACGATGATTTTACGATGAAAAATCCTGCAGGACGGCGGCTATTTTATTTTCTCGCCGAAGTAAATCAGCCAACCGACAAACGAACCCTTGACTCGACCGCAACGAATCAATGTCCGCCTTACCTCGCCGCGGTGAACACGCCGGCCGGATCAAGTTTCACAACCTGTGTCCAAGCCCGAGACAAAAACTTCGGCGTGTCGCGACGGCGGCCCGTCAGCAGTCAGGCGGCTCGGACATCGGCCAGGAAGCGATCCACCTCCGCCGCGAGTTGCTCCGACTGGCGCGACAACCCGGTGGCGGAGGCCAGGACCTGCTCGGCCGCGGCGCCGGTCTGCTCGGCGGCCTGCGCCACCCCGGCGATGTTGCCCGTGACCTCCTGCGTGCCCGCGGTCGCCTGGGTGACGTTGCGGACGATCTCCCGGGTCGCCGCGCCCTGCTGCTCCACCGCCGCCGCGATCGTGGTCGCGACCGCGTTGATCTCCC
The DNA here is from genome assembly GCF_008040085.1 of Methylobacterium sp. WL7. Classification (NCBI taxonomy): domain Bacteria; kingdom Pseudomonadati; phylum Pseudomonadota; class Alphaproteobacteria; order Hyphomicrobiales; family Methylobacteriaceae; genus Methylobacterium; species Methylobacterium sp. WL7. The sequence continues at coordinate 8,435 of NZ_VRVG01000051.1, forward strand.
GGATGCGGCTGGCGATCGTGCCGATCGCGTCCACGGCCTCGCCGGTGACGCCCTGGATCCGACCGATCTGGCTGGCGATCTCCTCGGTCGCCTTGGCGGTCTGGCTGGCGAGTTCCTTCACCTCGGCCGCCACGACCGCGAAGCCGCGCCCGGTCTCGCCGGCGCGGGCCGCCTCGATGGTGGCGTTGAGCGCCAGAAGGTTGGTCTGCGCGGCGATCGAGGCGATCAGCTGGACGACGTCGCCGACCCGGGCGGCGGCGGCGCTCAGCTCGGACACGAGGGTGGCGGTCTGGTCCGATTCGCCGACCGCCCGCTGGGCCAGGATGGTCGAGCCCTCCACTTGGCGACCGATCTCCGCGACGCTGCTGCCGAGTTGCTCGGCGGCACTCGCCACGGTGCTGACGTTGGAGGCCGATTGTCCCGCCGCCGCCGCCACCGCGCCGGACTGGCTCGCGGTCTCCTGCGCGCTCGCGGTCATCTGCGAGGCCGTGGCTTGCAGCTCGGTGGCGGCGGACGAGACCTGGGTGACGATGCCGGAGACCGCCGCCTCGAAGGTCTCGGCCATCCGGTGCATGACCGCCCGGCGCTGATCCTCGGCGGCGCGGCGCGTCTCGTCCGCCTCGGCTTCGAGCTGTCGGGTCCGGAGCAGGTTGTCCTTGAACACCTGAACGGCGGCGGCCATGGCGCCGATCTCGTCCTGGTGCCTCGGAGCCGGGACCATGACGGATGCGTCGCCCGCGGCCAGCGCCCGCATGGCATCGGTCATCCGGCGAATCGGCAGCAGCACGCGTCGGACCACGACCAGGGTGCCGACGCCGGTCAGCAGGAGAGCCGCGAGCAGGAACAGGGCGATCCGCAACAGGGAGGCGCGCGCCTCGTCGGTCAACGCCTGGGCTCGGTCCACCAGCGCGTCGAGGGCCGCGCTCGCCAGGTCGGAGATCGTGTTGACCTCGGCGGTGTGGCGGATGCGCAGCTCGTCGATGGAGAGCCCGGTCGGCCGGCCCTGTGTGAGGGCCTCCGTGGCGGCCTTGCGGCGTGCCTCGGCCTCACCCTCGAAGTTGTCGGCCCTGGCCTTGCGGAAGGCGGCCCGGACCAAGTCCGAGGTCTCGTCGGCGGCGGCCGCCACGACGCCGGCCCAGGCGGCAGCCAGCCGCCCGCGCTCCTCGGCCGCGGCGACGATGTCGCCTTGAGTCCACGGGGTGCCGGCGGCGACGGCAGCTTCGATCCGGACGACCACGCCGCCGATCAGGGCCCGCGAGGCCCAGGCTGCGCGCTTGAGGTCGAGGTAATGCGCGAGGGTGGCGTCGCCGCGCGGGATGGCGGCATCGACCGCGTCGTTGGTGGCTAGGAAGGCGTCGAGCAGGGCCTGGGAGGCCTCCGCGATGGCCGGCAGCGTGCCGGTGGGTCGCTGAGCCGCCGGCACCGCCAAGGCGGCATCGACCTGCGGGCGGAGCTTGAGCGTGGCCTCGTAGGCCCGCTGAAGCGGCTCGACCTTCGCCACGACCGAAGGCGCATCCACATCCCGGGCGAGCGTCGCGAGCCGTTCGAGACCGCCCGCGATGGTCTCGCGCTGTGTGGCGATCAGCGCCACGTCCTTCGCGGGAATGGGGTCGGCGGCCTTCAGGGCCTGGAGCGTGCGGCCACGCTCCATGCGGATGGCCAGGAGATCCTTGAGGAGCGTCCGGCTCGCCTCGGTCAAGGCCACCACACGGTGGCTCCGATCCGCCTGCACCTGGGCTTCACGAAGGGTGGACACCTCCGAGGCGATCAGCATGGCGCTCATCGAGAACAGCGTCGCGCACAGGATCTTGCCGATCGTGAGTGTCGTGAGCTCGAATCCGGCAAACATAAGGGGTTGCCCACGAGACATCGGCGTCGGTTCCGTCACGGTGTTGATGCGGCACCGATCGATTTTTGATCCCGATTTGGAACAAATCTAAAGATCTTACGTCGGCGTAACCTCTGTGGATCCGAACGATGACGTTTGCAACTCGCTTTTATGACGATTTTTATCAGTTATGCTGTGATGACTAGGATCTTTGTTCGTGATGTCCGCAGAATATATCTCGATCAAGCCCCGATAACGGCTGGACTTTCGACCGACTCCGGCGCGCTGACATCTGCTTCCGGCGGCGGGCCGCTGTCATGAGCGAAGGCTCCGGTTCGTGCGGCCTGCGTCGGTGGAGCCATTGCGGCTGTGACGCGCCGCCGCGCTTCAGAACAGGGCGAGCTGCGCCCCGGGCTTGCGGAACGCCGCCGTGTTCAGCGCCATGCGCCCGAACGCGAAGCCGAGCCGCCCGCCCGCGAGGCGGACCCGCCGGCCGATCATCTCGGCATAGGCCCCCTCGCCGCGGAAGCGGTGGCCGAAGCGGGAATCGTTCTCGCGTCCGCCCCGGGCCTGCGCCAGCAACGCGAAGGCCCGGGCGCGGCGCTCGGGATAGTGCTCGGAGAACCAGTCGGCGACGAGGTCGGCGACCTCCCCCGGCAGGCGCAGCAGGGCATGGCCGATGCGGCTGGCGCCGTGGTCGCGGGCTTGGGCCAGGATCGCCTCGATCTCGTGGTCGGTCAGGCCCGGGATGATCGGCGAGACGTTGACCATCACGGGCACGCCGGCCTCGGACAGGCGCCGCATCGCGGCCAGCCGCTTCTCCGGCCGCGGCGCCCGCGGGTCGAGCAGGCGGGCGAGGCGCGGGTCCAGCGTCGGCAGCGAAACCGCCACGAGCACGAGGTTGTCCGCGGCCATCTCGGCCAGGATGTCGAGGTCGCGCAGGACGAGGTCGGACTTGGTGGTGATGCCGACGGGGTGACGCGCGGCCTGAAGCACCTCCAGCACCGCTCGGGTGATCCGGTACTCCCGCTCCACCGGCTGGTAGGGATCGGTGGCGGTCCCCAGCGCGATCGTCTCCGGCTGGTAGCCCGGCGCGGCGATCTCGCGCGCGAGCAGCTTGGCGGCATCGGGCTTGGCGAAGATCCGGGATTCGAAATCGAGGCCGGGCGAAAGCCCAAGCCAGGCATGCGTCGGGCGCGCGTAACAGTAGATGCAGCCGTGCTCGCAGCCGCGATACGGGTTCACCGAGCGGTCGAACGGGATATCGGGCGAGGTATTGCGGGCGATGATCCGCGCGGCCCGCTCCAGCGTCACCTGCGTGCGCAGGGTGGCGGGTATATCGGGTTCCCAATCGGGATCCTGGAAGACCTCGCGGCTGGCCGCCTCGTAGCGGCTCGTCGGGTTCGCCGTGGCACCCCGGCCGCGTCGGGCCTCCGGAGGCAACGTGCTCGATCCCAGACGCACAGGGGCGACGGGTGTCGAGCCTTTGGGAATCTTAGCCATGCCAGGCGCCTCGTGTTTCACGTGGAACATAGCGCGAACACAGCGCCTCCGGCGCCTCAATTTCAGGCAAACGCCGGCGAGCCCGGGCGAGACGCCGCGGCCCGGTTTACCGCCGCGCAGAATCGTCTATGGGCGCGCAGATGCTCTCCGCGGTGACCTACCTGGCCGACCCGGCCGATCCGGACGCGATCGACCGCCTCGCCGACACGCTCAGCGTGCTGGTGTCGGGCGTGGCCGGCGGTCTGGTCGGCGACGCCGTGATCGTGACCGGCCGGGACAGCGACGCGGCGGCCGCCATCGCGGACGCCACCGGGGCGGCCCTGGTGCTCCACCGGGGCAAAGATCCCTATGGGGCCGGGGCCGCGCAGGCGCGACGGGATTGGGTGCTGTGCCTGGAAGCCGGGGATGTTCCGGCCGAAGGCTGGATCCGCACCCTCGACCGCTTCATCGGCACCGCCCGGCCGGAAACCGGCCTCGGCCGCCTCCACCGCCCCGCCTCGGGCTGGGCCGGCCGCGCCGTCGGCCGGATCGAGGGGATCCTGGGCGCGCGGCAGGCCCGGGCCGGCGACGTGGTGCGGCGTGAGGCGCTGCGGGCCGGCGCGGCGTTCGCACCCCGGCTCAAGGTCCGGCCGCTCATCGCCCGGATCGACAGGCCCTGATCGACAGAATGTCGCAGCTCGTCTTGTCGTTATTGACTGAAAGTGTCCGAAAATTCCTGGCGTGACGGCAGGAAACTTGCTGAATAAGTCGTTGCTGGCGCGCCAATTCCCTGCGCGCCGCCGGGAGGGATGCGACGATGGACTCCTCGGGCCTGATGGGGCGGAAGTCCGTCGACGACATCCTGGAGAGCGGCGAGGGCGAGCAGCAGCTCTCGAAGTCGCTCGGCGCCCTGTCGATCACCGCGATGGGCATCGGCGCGATCATCGGCGCCGGCATCTTCGTGCTCACCGGCACGGCGGCGGCCCAATATGCCGGGCCGGGCATCATGCTGTCCTTCGTGCTCGGCGGCATCGCCTGCGCGTTCGTCGGCCTCTGCTACTCCGAGATGGCCGCGCTGATCCCGGTGGCGGGATCGAGCTACACCTACACCTACGCCACGCTCGGCGAGTTCTTCGCCTGGCTGATCGGCTGGGACTTGATCCTCGAATACGCCATGGGCGCGGCCACGGTGGCGGTGGGCTGGTCGGGCTACGTCACGAGCCTCCTGAAGGACGTCGGCCTCGTGATCCCGGCCCGGTTTGCACATGCGCCGGGCACGGCGATCGACGGCGGCGGCACCGCCCTGTTCAACCTGCCGGCGGTGGTGATCGTGGCCCTGGTTACGATCCTGCTGATGCGCGGCACCAAGGAATCGGCGCGGTTCAACAACATCATGGTGGCCGTGAAGCTCACCGTGGTGGTGGCCTTCATCGCGCTCGGCTGGGGCCATGTCGATACCGCCCACTGGAGCCCGCTGATCCCGCCCAACGAGGGTACCTTCGGGGAGTACGGCTACAGCGGCATCCTGCGCGGCGCGGGCGTGGTGTTCTTCGCCTTCATCGGCTTCGACGCGGTGTCCACAGCCGCCCAGGAGGCGCGCAAGCCACAGAAGGACATGCCGATCGGCATCCTCGGCTCGCTGATCGTCTGCACGATCCTGTACGTGCTGGTGGCCGCGGTCCTCACCGGGCTGGTGCCCTACAAGGAGCTGAACGTCCCCGACCCGATCGCCAAGGGCGTCGACGTGATCGGCATCGGCTGGTTCGCCCTGCTGATCAAGCTCGGGGCGCTCACCGGCCTGACCACGGTGATCCTGGTGCTGCTCTACGGCCAGAGCCGGATCTTCTTCACGATGGCCAATGACGGGTTGCTGCCGAAGCTGTTCGCCCACGTCCACCCGACCTATCAGACCCCGTATCGCAGCCAGGCGCTGATCGGGACCGTGGTCGCCCTCGTGGCGGCACTGGTGCCGATCAACATCCTGGGCGAGATGGTGAGCATCGGAACGCTGGCCGCCTTCATCCTGGTCTGCGGCTCGGTGATCTACCTGCGGCGGACCGACCGGCACATGAAGCGGCCGTTCCGGGTTCCCGCCGTGCCGGTGGTGCCGATCCTCGGAATCCTGTTCTGCCTGCTGCTGATGGCCGGCCTGCCCCTCGATACCTGGCTGCGCCTGGTGATCTGGATGGCGATCGGGCTGGTCGTGTATTTCTTCTACGGCCGCAGGCATTCGGTCCTGCGCCGCAAGGAAGGCAACGCGGTCACGCCGTGATGCTGGCACCCCGCCGCAGGTGCTCGTCGAGCCGCGGCATGATCTCGACGAAGTTGCAGGGGCGGTGCCGATAGTCGAGCTGCTGCGCCAGGATGCCGTCCCAGGCGTCCCGGCAGGCCCCGGGCGAGCCCGGCAGCACGAACAGGTAGGTCGCCTGCGCGACTCCGGCGGTGGCCCGGGATTGCAGGGTCGAGGTGCCGATCTTGTCGTACGAGATGCGGTGGAACACCGCGGAAAAACCCTCCATCCGCTTCTCGAACAGCGGCTCCAGGGCCTCCGGGGTCACGTCGCGCCCGGTGAAGCCGGTACCGCCGGTGGTGATCACCACGTCGACCGCCGGATCGCGCAGCCAGGCCTCGACCTGCGCGCGGATCGCCGGGATCTCGTCCGGCACGATGGCCCGGGCGGCGAGCCGGTGGCCGGCCTCCGTGAGGCGCTGGCTCAGCGTGTCGCCCGAGCGATCGTCCGCCATCCGGCGGGTATCCGAGACGGTGAGCACCGCAATCCCCAGCGGGATGAAGCGGCGTGAATCGGGCTGATCGGCCATCGTGAGCGCTCTCCGGGACGGTCACCCGATATGGGCCGGCGGGCCGGACTTGTCGCCCCCCTCGGGCTGCCGCCTCGGGCGCCCCCGGCCGGGGCGGAAACCTCTCCGGGAACGCCGCATCTGTCCGCGCCCCTCGATCACCGCGCCCGTCGATCCGGCGATCGGATCGTCCCTGGCACGGTGGGAAGCGAACCGCATCGGCACGGCCTCCAGGCAATCAACCAACGCGACGCGGCATTTCCTCTTTGGAATAAAACTATTCTAAGGTTGCCGGCGCAATAATTTCGATCACGGAATTTTGAAATAGACCGATAGTTCAGGTGACGTCTTGGCTCAGCTGCGTGGGATGGGGCCAAGACTGAATCCCGCCGATGCCCATCGTTCAAGCCGCATGCCAAACGAGGAAAAATTAGTCCTTCTCCGTATCAAAAATATTGGCATTGCCAGCCATAAAGTCTTTGACTTTTCTTTCGACGAGATCACTGTGAACAAGCCGGAGCGTTATCGTTCGTTACGACTCGTCGCAGACTGACACGATAGGCAGTCTTTCTCGCGCCGACATAGAAGCCGAGATCCTGTCCCGGTTCCGAAACGACAATCCGAGCGGGAGTTTTGCGCGCGAATCGGGTCGAGGTCTTCGTTCGGCGATCAGACCTATCGAACCTGGACGAACAGCGTCCGGGCTCGAACATCGATCCTATTCGCGTCCAACACCCCTCTCGCAAGTCATCAGCACCGCCCGGGATCGAGCACAGAACGGGCGATGCTCCGCACATGTTCCAGCGCATCCAGGTTGAAGTGTATCCCGGATGGCGGACACATCGTCATGACGCTGAATGGGGGAGCGCAAGATGATTTCCGTCTCTAGAAAATTAGGCGTCCTCGGGGGATTGAGCCGTCCTTCGACGATCAGAGATCACAATCTGATCAACCGTGAAGTTCTCGATCTGACCTGCAATCGCGCCACCGCAAACCTTATCACGTGGAGCTTCGATCCGGATACGATCGTTCATCTCCTCTCGCAGGACGGCTGGCCCGCGATCGCCCATCAGATCGAGGAAGCCGTAGCCAATCTTCTGCTGGAGGGCGTCGACGGGCTGATGATCACCAGCGACACCCTTCACTGCGTTCTCGAGCGGGAGTCGGTCCATCTCGCCGTGCCGGTGCTGCACATCCGGGACGCCTTGATCGAGGAGATCCGGCGGCTGTCCCTGAAGAAGGTCGGCTTCATCGGCACTTCCGTGACGATGAGCAACTCCTATTACGGGGATCTGATCCGCGGACATCACGACGTGGATGTGGTGCTTCCAAACCAGAACCTGTGGGTCAACATCGACTACTCAGTCTGCAATCGGATCTACAACGGCGAGTGCACGGCGCTCGAACTCGAAAATTACAACCAGATCATGACGGACTTCGAAGCGCAGAACGTCGACGGAATCGTCGTCGCCTCATCGGAGATCGCCCTGGCGTTCAACAAACCGCATGCGGTCCCGGTCCTGCACACGGCCCGGATCCATGCCGCGGCGGCGGCGCGGTGGTGTGTCGCCGGCCATGACATCGTGCGCCCGGCACTGCCGCGATACGACGAGTTGCGGTCCGTGTCGGCGGGATCGCACGACGTGGTCGCCGACGACACGTCAAAAATTCCCGTGACGCTGCCTTATTCCGACAGCCTGCCCTATCCCCACAACGTCAAGCGCAAAGGTAAGCGCAAGACCGGTGCATCGCTGCGGGCATCGGTGGGCGAACAGCGGGCGCCCGGCTCGTAGCGGCGGCCCTGCCGTCGGAGGATCGTAGCGCCGTGCGATCGGTGGTGTAGCGACGCGGCGCCGGCCCGTCCCGGCCGACGTGACTTGCCGCAGGCGACGAATCGCGGTGTCTTCGCGCGTCAGTGGCGCCGAAGGCACCGCAGTTCGGAACCCCACCCATGCACATGTACGGCAACTGGCGCTCCGCCGCGGCCTTCCGGGTCCGGATCGCCCTGAAGCTGAAGGGCCTCGCCTACGAGGAGACCTTCATCGACCTCGACGCCGGCGACCAGCACAAGCCCGAGTTCCGCAGGATCAACCCGCAGGGTGCGGTGCCGGCCCTGTTCGACGGGGACGGGCCGCCGCTGACCCAATCCCTGGCGATCCTCGATTACCTGGAGGAGACGCGGGGCGGCGTTCGCCTGCTGCCGGACGAGCCGCGGGCGCGGGCCCGGGCACGCTCCCTCGCCCAGGTCGTGGCCTGCGACACCCACCCGCTTTACGTGCCCCGCGTCCGCACGTTCCTGATGGAGGAGTACGGGCTGCCCCGGGAGCGGATGCTGGCCTTCCTGCGCAACGCGTTCGAGACCGGCCTGACGACCCTCGAGACCCGACTCGCCACCGAGGACGGGACCGGCCGCTTCTGCCAGGGCGACACGGTGAGCCATGCCGACCTGTGCCTCGTCAGCCTCTGGGTCGGGACCGGCATCTTCGGGATCGACACGGCCGCCTACCCGACGGTCGCCCGGATCGCCGAGGCCTGCCTCGCCCTGCCGGCGGTCGCCGAGGCGCATCCCCTGCGCCAGCCCGGCGCCCCCGCCGCCTGACCGGCGACGCCCGCGCGTGCTCTGGTCACGCGTGCGCTCGGCCGGCAGATGTGGCAAGCGGACCTCCGAGGCGTTTAATCCGGCCGGGGCGTCAATCCCGACCCGTGGGGAGAAAGGGTGTCGATGGTACCCGACGAGAACGAGTCCGGCCTGCATCGCGTCGTCGTGGTCGGCGGCGGGGCCGCCGGGCTCCAGCTGGTGACGAAGCTCGGCGACAAGCTGGGACGCGGCAAGCGCGCGCACGTCACCCTGGTCGACCGCGCCCGCACGCATATCTGGAAGCCGCTGCTCCACGAGGTCGCGGCCGGCAGCCTCGATATCGGCCACCACGCGGTCGATTACCTGCACCACGCCCACAAGCATGGGTTCCGATACCGAATCGGCAGCATGACCGGGCTCGACCGGGAGGCGCGCACGATCCGGCTCGCAGCGAGCCACGATCCCGAGGGCCGCGAGGTCACGCCGGAGCGCTCGGTGCCCTACGACACCCTGGTGATGGCGGTCGGCTCGACCACCAACGATTTCGGGACGCCGGGCGTCGCCGAGCACGCCATCGCGTTGGACACCCAGGACCAAGCGGTGCGCTTCCACCAGCGCCTGGTCAACGCGTCCCTGCGGGCCCACACGCAGGCCGGCCCGGTCCGGCCCGGCCAGCTCCACGTCACGGTGATCGGGGCCGGCGCCACCGGCACCGAACTCGCGGCCGAGTTGCACCGGACCTTCCGCCACGTTGTCGCCACCGGCCTCGACCGGATCGACCCGGGCAAGGACATCCGGATCACCCTGGTCGAGGCGGCCGAACGGATCCTGCCGGCGGTGCCGCAGCGCCTCTCGGTGGAGGTGATGCAGCTCCTCAACAAGATCGGGGTGGACGTTCGCGTGAAGGCGCGGGTGACAGAGGTGCGTGCGGACGGCGTGCAGCTGGCCGACGGCACCTTCATCCCGTCGGAGCTGGTGGTCTGGGCGGCCGGCGTGAAGGCGCCGCCGTTCCTGCAGGGCATCGGCGGGCTCGAGACCACCCGGACCAACCAGCTGGTGGTCGCCCCGACCCTGCAGACCACCCGCGACCCGGACATCTTCGCGATGGGCGACTGCGCCTACCTGGTCGAGGCCGGCTCGGATACGCCGGTGCCGCCCCGGGCGCAGGCGGCCCACCAGCAGGCCAGCCACCTGATCGGCCAGATCCAGGCCAAGATCGACGGCAAGCCCCTGAAGCCGTTCAAGTACAAGGATTTCGGCTCGCTGGTCTCGCTCGGGGAATACTCCACGGTGGGGAGCCTGATGGGCTTCGTCCGGGGCAAGAACATGCTGATCGCCGGACTGTTCGCCCGGATGATGTACCGCTCGCTCTACAAGATGCACGAGCGTGCCCTGCACGGCAGCGTCAAGACGGCGCTCGACGCCCTGGCCCGGGCGCTCACTCGCCGTACCGAATCACGGGTGAAGCTGCATTGAGGTCCACCGGCACCCAGGCGACACGGGGGCCGCAAGAGGAAGGACGAACGGTCGCTGGAATCGCGTGGATCTCGAACGCGTCCTAGGCGGCGGAATGTGAATTATAGTTGACATTCCGCCGCTTTCTGGGTCACGAGACCTAACATGTTCCAGGTGCGCCGCACCGGCGAATTCATCGCTTGGCTGAACGCTTTGCGGGATGTCCAGGCGCGGGCGCGGATCACCAAGCGGATCGACCGTATCGCTCAGGGCAACCTCGGCGATGCCAAGTCCGTCGGCGATGGCGTCAGCGAATTGCGGTTCTCTTTCGGGCCGGGATACCGAGTTTATTACACTCTGCGCGGTGATGTCGTCGTGATCCTGCTGTGCGGCGGCGACAAGGGCTCGCAGGCGCAGGACATCGAACGGGCCAAGACTATGGCGCGGGAGGTTTGACAATGGCGATAGAGACCAAGCCCTGGGATGCGGCCGAAGTCCTGAAAACCCCGGCCGACATCGCAGCCTATCTCGATGCCTATCTCGAGGACGGGACTCCGGAGGAATTGCTGGGCGCGTTGAACACGATTGCCCGCTCGCACGGCATGTCGGCACTGGCCCGCGAGACGGGCATCAGCCGCGAGGCGCTGTACAAAGCCTTCAGCGACAACGGCAATCCGACGCTGGACACCTTGTTGCGCGTCCTGAAAGCCCTGGGTGTGCGCCTCGCCGTGGCGGCGTGATCGATCCCTGAACAGTGAAAAAGGGGGCCAGCGATCCGGTCTGTCCTCACGCTCGACGCGTTCGCCCGGGCGCCTGTCGCGGCCGGACTTACCGCGGGCCAAGCAGCAGCCGGCGTGACGTTTGGGACAACCGCTTTGAACGAAGCCCTCGCCGGCATCATAGCACCGTGCTTATGATCCGGTCGCTCTCGGAGCAAAAGCCGTTCACGGGCAGATGAATTTCGCGCGGGTATTCGAGGGGGGCCGCATTTTCTCAGCCGAACCGGCGCCAACGTCGTCGGAACATGCTCTAAGCCGTCAACACGGCATCATCGTTTTCCGAAAGCCGGCATCGCCCGCTCGGAATGATGCGCCCGGATCCACCGGCACCCCGGCGACACGGGGGCCGCAACAGGAAGGACGCCCTATGATCCTCGTGAGCGTGATGTATCCGACCGGCCCGAACTTCGACATGGGCTACTATCTCGGGCACCACATGCCGCTGGTGCGCGAGCGCTGGTCGTCGCTGGGCCTCCACGAAGCGAAGGTGGTCAAGGGTGCCGGCACCCCGGACGGCGGCCCGGCCCCGTTCCAGGTGATGGCGCTGCTGACCTTCGAGTCGGCCGACGCGTTCAAGAAGGCCGTGGCGGCCCACGGCGAGGAGATCTTCGCCGACATCCCGAACTTCACCCCGGCGCAGGCCCAGGTTCAGATCAACGACTTTGCGGAGAGCCCGTGATCGATATCGTCAAAGCGGTGCAGCAGGCCGATCCGAGCCTCGGCACCTACGTGGTCGTGCTGCGCGCCGACGCCCGCGCCCTCGACGGCCCGGATCGCCTAACCCCCGAGGCGCAGGCCTGGATCGACGCGAACGCCCCGGGCGGCCGCCTCGCCCGGGTGCGGGTCCTGCTCGCCCCCTATCCGGGGGCAATGCCGGCCGAGCGCGACGTGAGCGTGGCCGCCTTCGCGGATGCCCGCCAGCTCGCGGCCTTCGCGACCACTTGGACCGGCGATCCGCTATCGGACGCCGAGGAGCCGTAGAACCGGTTCACGCCGCCCGCAATTGGCGGATCGCCCGGAGGGTCGTGGCCCGCTGCACCTCCAGGCGCCGGATCAGCGGCACGAGGTCGGCGCCCGCATGGGCGGCGGCCTCGACCTCGCGGCACAGGCTCGACAGCCCGACGAAACCGAGGAGCCCGGCCGCCGCCACCATGGCGTGGGCGTCGTGGGCGATCTGGAGGCGGTCGGTCTCGCTCGGGCGGAAGCGCTCGGACAGCTCGTTGGCAAGCAGATCCAGCAGCCCGCCGACCTGATCCGTACCGAAACTCGTCTCCATCTCGGCGAGCACCGCGGCGTCGAGCACCGCGGGATCGACGGCAACATTGCGCCGGGGCGTTTCCTGGCGGGCCCGGCGGCGGGCCCCGGGGGCGGTCCAGCGGCTGATCGTGGCGAACAGGTCGGCCCGGCGGAACGGCTTGCCGACATGATCGTCCATCCCGGCCTCGCGCAGCTCCGCGACCTGATCCGGCAGGACGTTGGCGGTCATCGCCACGATCGGGACGTCGCAGGCCGGCGGCGCCAGGGCGCGGATCCGCCGCGTGGCGGTGAGCCCGTCGACGCCGGGCATCTGCACGTCCATCAGCACCAGATCGTACGGGCGCCCCTCGGCCACCGACAGGCCGACGGCCGTGATCGCCTCGCCGCCATCGCCGGCGACCTCGACGGTGTAGCCCTGCGATTCCAGGACGGCGCAGGCGAGTTCCTGGTTGAGCGGCACGTCCTCGACCAGGAGCAGTCGCAGCGACGGCCCATCCGGAGGCGGCCGGGATTCGCCCGCCGGGCGCGGCGGCGACGGCGCCGTCCCGAGGCGGAGCGCGTCGACGGCCTCATTGCTGCGCGGCAGCACCAGGCGGAACCAGAAGGTCGAGCCCGCCCCCTCCCGGCTGTCCATGCCGATCTCGCCGCCCATCAGCGTGACGAGGTGCCGCGAGATCGCGAGGCCGAGGCCGGTGCCGCCGAAGCGCCGGCTGATCGAGCCGTCGACCTGGCTGAAGCGCTTGAACAGGCGCTCCTGCTGCGCCGGCGCGATGCCGATCCCGGTATCGGTGACGGCGAACCGGACCACGTCGCCGGGACCGCCCTCGGGCGCGATACCCTCGCCCTCCCGGCGCACGGTCACGATCACCGAGCCCTCGGGGGTGAACTTAACCGCGTTGTTGAGCAGGTTGAGCAGCACCTGCCGCAGGCGGCCGGGATCGCCGACCACGACGCGCGGAAGCGCCGGGTCGATCTCGGCCTCGATCCGCAATCCGCTCCGGAGCGCACTGCCGCGCACGATCGAGACCGTGCTGTCCACGAGCGCGGCCAGCGGGAACCCGACCGGGTCGAGGGTCAGCTCGCCGGCCTCGATCTTCGAGAAGTCGAGGATGTCGTTGACCACGGTGAGGAGGGCCGCCCCGGAACTGTGGATCAGTTCCAGCCGCCGCCGGTCCTCGTCGCGGATCGCGCTCTCGTCGAGGAGCAGGTCGGCGTAACCCAGGATGCCGTTGAGCGGCGTGCGGATCTCGTGGCTCATCGCGGCCAGGAACTCGCTCTTGGCCGCGCTCGCCCGCTCGGCGTCGGTCCGCGCGGCCTCCGCGTCCCGCGTGGCTTCCCGCAGGGCGGCCTCGGCGGCCTTGCGCTCGGAGATGTCGAGGTGGAGCCCGACCATGCGCTGCGGCTGGCCCTCGGGACCGAACAGGGTGCGCCCGCGCGCGTAGATCCAGCGCTCGCCCACCCGGAACTCGGCGACGTAGGCGGAGGACGATTCCACGGCGCGGCGGATCTCGTTCCAGACGTCGCCGACATCCTCGGCGTGGACCAGGGCGGTCCAGTCGGCCGCGGCCATCGTGTGCGCCCGGCCGGTATCGGGCAGGCCGTGCATGCGCGCGCTCTCGGGGCTCAGGGTGGCGAACCCCGTGCGCATGTCCCAGTCCCAGGTGCCCGCGTCGGCGGCGTCGAGGGCGATCCCCAGGAGCCCCCGCGCCTCCTCGACGGCGAGCCGCGCCGTGACGATGTCGTCGACGTCGAGGGCGGTGCCGAGCCACTCCACGACCTTGCCGTCGTCGGGATCGAGGTAGATCGGGATCAGGGAGATCTTGTGCCACCGGTAGGCACCGTCGTGCCGCCGGATCCGCCACTGGCCGCCGTAGCCGATCCCGGTCTCGATCGCCTGCTGCCAGGCCGCCTCCATGGCGGCGGCATCTTCCGGGTGGTTGCGGGCGAGGCGATCCACGCGCTCCAGCCCGATCGGCCCGTAATAGGCGTGGAACTGAGCGTTGGCGTAGGTCGCCTGGCCGTCGCCGACCCGCATGGTCCAGATCAGCAGCGGCAGGGTCTCGGCGAGACCGCGGTAGCGCAGCTCGCTGCGGCGGACGTCGTCCTCGGCGCGGCGCCGCTCGGTCACGTCGATGAGCACGCCGATCAGGCCGGTCACAGGCCGATCGCCGCGGCAGACGCCGCGCACGACCACGTCGCGCACTTCGCCGTCGGGCCGCAGCAGGCGCGCCTCGAAGTCGAAGCTCGCACCCCGGGCGATGGCATCCGCGACGATGCCCTCCAACCGCTCGCGGTCGTCGGGGTGGTAGACCTGCGAGAAGGCGGCGAGCGGCGGCGCCGGCTTCCGCGGATCGCGGCCGGCGATGGCGTACAGGCTCTCCGACCAGACCGGCTGGCCTTCGGCGAGGTCCACGCGCCAATTGCCGACGCTGGCGAGCTGCTCGGCCATGGTCAGCTGGTGGTTGGCCGCCGCCTGGGCCTCGGACCGGGCGTTGATCTCGCGGTGCTGCTCCCGGATCAGGGCCTCGCGGATCGCGGCCTGCGCGATTTCGTGGCTGCGCCGGACATCGGCCTCGGTGAGCCGCAGATGGGCGATCACGATCTCGGCGAGATCCCGGAACGCCGCCGCATCCGCCTCCGAGAGCCCGTCCCGGGGCTCCGGGTCGATCAGGCAGAACGTGCCGATCCGGAGTCCCGGCGCCAGGCTCAAGGGGATGCCGGCATAGAACCGGATCCCGTCCGGGACAGCGACCGGGGCGAGATCGCGGAACCGCGGATCGGCCTGGGCATCGGGTACGATCAGCATGGCGTCGCTGCGGATCGTGTGCTGGCAGAGGCTCTGGTCCCGCGAAATCGTCGTCGGCACGTCGGCGCAGGGCGTCTTCAGCCATTGCTGGGTGTCGCCGAGGAACCCGACGAAGGCGCTGCGCACGCCGAACAGGCGGCAGGCGGTACGGCAGACGGCGTCGAAATGCGGCTCGGGCGGGGTGCCGACGATGCCGAGGGCGTCCAGGGCCGCGAGCCGCGCCGCCTCATCGTCCGGGTGTGCTGTCACCGACCGTCTCCGGGAGCGGATATGCCGTTCGGCAATCGCCAGCGTCCTCGCAGGAGCGATGACCCGGCTGCGACCGTGTTTCAAGCGGGCCTGACGCCGCGCGCGATCCCGGTGCGATCACGCGGGCTGCCGATGTCGCCGATCCGGGGCATGCGTAACCGCGCGGCTTCGAGCGCCCAGACCATGCCGAGCATCATGTAGACGTGGCGCCACTTCTCGATGTCGATCTGGAACGCCTGGAGGAAGAACATCAGCAGGGCCGGCCAGACGATCTGGGCATGTGCCCGGACCGGCGATGGCCGCACCAGCAGGCGGAAGCCCACGAAGCTGGTGGCCAGGACCAGGCCGAGGAACACCACCCCGCCGAGCCAGCCGCCGTTGGCGAAGGACCCGATATAGGAGTTGTGCGGCTCGAGACCGAAGACCAGCCGCCAGTGCATCGGCCCCATCCCGAACGGGCGCTCCAGCAGCATCGCCAACCCGCGGACCTGGTTGCCGAAACGGCCGGTCTCGCCCTGGTCGTAGTCCTGGGTCAGGGCCGCCCGGGTCTCGAACATCTTGTGGACGTGCTCGACCGACAGGAGGCCGATCACCGCGATCGTCGCGAGCACCAAGGTGGCCAGCGTCAGGAGCACGATGCGGCGGCGCAGCCGGACGGAGCCGCTGCCGGCATAGACCGAGCCGACCATCAGCAGCACGGCGACGACGCTGCCGCCCCAGGAGCCGCGCGAGAACGACAGGAAGATGCCGGCCATGATGATCAGCAGGCCGGCCAGCGATACGAGCGGGCGCCGGGCGCTGCCGGTGAGCAGGCCGTGCATCAGGTACAGCGCGCCGAGCGTCAGGAACGAGCCGAACACGTTCGGGTCCTGGAAGGTGCCCGACGCCCGGTCGTACTTGTAGAACAGGTCCTCGATGCCGAGCCATTGCAGGTAGCCGACGATGCCCAGCGCCGCCGAGAACACGCAGCTCACCGTGTAGGCCTTGAGCGCCAGCTCCATGCGGGCGTGCGTGTCCTCCGAGAAGAACATCGCGAAAAACATGCAGGTGATCACGAGGTAGATCAGCTGGATCGTCCAGGTGACCGGGAACTCCTCGTTCAGGTACGGGAACAGCGCCGAGACGATCGCCACCAGGTAGAGCAGCAGCAGCGCGAGCAGCGGCACCGCCCCACGGTGCAGGCGCACGCCGAGGCAGAACCACAGCAGGATCGTGGGGATCGCCACCGCGTCGTAGGGCGAGGTTTCCGAGAACGCGAAGCAGGCGAAGAAGATGAAGGCGGCAAACAGCGCCTTGGCCAGCCCCCGGATGACCCCGAGGAGCGGGATCCCGGCGGGCAATCCCGACGGGACCGGGATTGCGGGCGCTGCTGTCTGAGCCATGGATACGCGGACTCCGCGGGCCGGTTACGCGGGCCCGCACATCCGGCAACCATGCCATCCAATGGTTGAGAATGGGCTTCGCCTCCGGGCGAGCCCGTCCCGGGTCGCGGGTTGCGTCAGCCCTTCAGCCGCTTGTTGCAGACCGAGTAGTAGCCGCCACCCTTCTGGATCCATTTCGCGTCGCCCAGCGTCCCGGCGGCTTTGGCCGCGTTGTAGCTGTCGAGGCAGGTATGCATCCGCGCCTTCCCGGCGGATTCGCTCGCGTATTTCGGATCGACGGCGGAGGGATAGGCGGCCGTCCCGGCCGGGGCCGCCGTCGGCCTTGCGGCCGGGGCTTGCGGCGCGGGAGCCGGGGCCGCGGGCTTCGTCGCACCGGGTGCCACGGGGTTCGGCACCGTGTTGGCCGTTGTGTTCGTCGCCTCGGCCCCGCATTCCGCCTTGCGGAAGTCGTTCCATTTCTGGCCGTTGAGCGTCCCGGCCTGCTTGGCGGCCTGATACTTGGTCGAGCAATCCTTGGTGGACAGGGCTGCGGCCGGCGTGACGAGCGCTGCGGCGCCGCCAGCAAGTATGGTGGCGGTCAGAAGTAGACGTACCATAGCGAAATCCCCCCGCGTCGATATCGAGCCAGGTAGATACGCTATATCGAGGACAATCGCTCCGACAATCGGTCGCTATACAAGTACCTGTGAACGCTGCGCCGGCAACCCGAGGCCGCCGACGGCGCGGAACCGCGACGCGCCGGCGACCCGCCGCCCGGGACCAGCCGGGCCGCCCTCGATCAGGCCCGGCAGGCTTCGAATTCCTGGCGAATCGCCACCGGATCGAGGTTGCGGCCGATGAACACCACCCGGGAGACCCGCTTCTCGTCCGGGCGCCAATCCCCCTGGACGTCGCCGTCGAGGATCATGTGCACGCCCTGGAAAACGAAGCGCTTCGGCTCGTTAGGAAAGGCCACGATGCCCTTGCAGCGCAGGATGTCCGGCCCCTGCACCTGGGTCAGGTTCGAGATCCAGGGCATGAACTTCTCCGGATCGACCTCGCCGTCGATCTTGGCCGAGACCGACTGGATCTCGGAATCGTGATGGTGATGGTGGCCCGCCTCCAGGAAATCCGGCTCCACCTCGAGAATGCGGTCGAGGTCGAACGCGTTGCGCTCCAGCACGGCCTCCAGGGGCACGGCGCAGTTCTGGGTGCGGTGGAGCTTGGCCAGCGGGTTGATGCCGCGGATCTCGGCTTCCACCCGGTCCAGATCCTCCGGCGAGACGAGGTCGCTCTTGTTGAGCAGGATCACGTCGGCGAACGCGATCTGGTTCTTCGCCTCCGGGGCATCCTTCAGGCGATCGGACAGCCACTTGGCGTCCGCCACCGTCACCACGGCGTCGAGGCGGGCGGCGTCGCCGACATCCTGATCGACGAAGAAGGTCTGGGCGACCGGGGCCGGGTCGGCCAGCCCGGTTGTCTCGACGATGATCGCGTCGAACTTGCCCCGCCGCTTCACCAGGCCGTCCATGATCCGGATCAGGTCGCCGCGCACGGTGCAGCAGACGCAGCCGTTGTTCATCTCGAACACTTCCTCGTCTGCGCCGACGACGAGGTCGTTGTCGATACCGATCTCGCCGAACTCGTTGACGATCACGGCGTAACGCTTGCCATGGTTTTCCGTAAGGATCCGGTTGAGCAGCGTGGTCTTGCCGGCGCCGAGATAGCCGGTGAGCACGGTGACCGGGATCTTGCCGGCGGCAGAACCCGATGGGGCGGAAGCAGAACTCATGTCGGTCATGGCGGATTCTTCGATCGGATCTGCGGGATGGATCGGGCTTGTGGCCCGGGAGCGTTGTCATATTGTAACAAATCCCGGCGAAGGAAGACGGAGCCACACGGTTTCGCGACCCGGCCCCCCGATCGATTGCGGATCAGCCAAGCTTTGCTCTAGGCACATGGTGCAGTTCGGGTCCGCCCGGACGGCACGCCTCGACAAGCGACTCCGATCACCATGAAACGGCCGGGGTCTGGGCCGAAGCCTGTCCTCATCGCCATCCCGGTCCCTCGCCCGGCCCCAGAAGACCAACCGCATGGACGCCCGCAATCCTCTGGACCAGGATGAGGCCCGCGCCGCATCCGCGCGCCGGCGCCGCACGCCCTGGCCCCTGATCGTCGTCGTGCTGGTCGCGGTCGCGGGCGGGCTGGCGCTGGCCGTCTCGGACCGCGCCCGCGAGGCCGTCTCGGGCGTCGTCGCCGGGCTGTTCGGATCGGGCAACCCGGATGCGGGGATCGAGGCCGAGAAGGCCGGGACGGTGGAGCGGGTGTTCCGGCCGAGCAAGGAACAGCGCGCCGCGTTCGAGATCCTGCCCGTGGCGACCCAGGTGTTCCGCCCCGAGGGCTCCGCGGAGGGGCGCATCGCGCTCAACGACGACGACAACGTGCCGGTGGTCTCGCCCTACGCGGGTCGGGTGACCAAGGTGCTGGCCCGGGCGGGCGACGACGTGAAGGCCGGCGACGTGCTGCTGACGCTGGAGGCCACCGATATGGTCCAGGCGCAGAACGACTATCAGGCCGCCCTGAACAATCTCCAGAAGCAGCAGGCCCTGCTGAAGCTCGACCAGACCATCGCGGCGCGCCAGCAGGAACTGTTCCAGGCCCACGCGGTGGCGCTGAAGGACTACCAGTCCGCGCAGAACGACGTCATCGCCGCCCAGAGCGACCTGAAGACCGCGGAGGCGTCCCTGGACGCCGTGCGGAACCGGCTGCGGCTCCTGGGCAAGTCCGACGCCGAGATCGTCGCCTACGAGAAGAACGGCCGCCTCAGCCCCGAGACCCAGATCCGGGCGCCGATCGCCGGCACCATCGTCCAGCGCAAGGTCGGCACCGGGCAGTTCCTCTCCGCCTCCAGCGACCCGGTCTTCGTGATCGGCGACCTGTCCACGGTGTGGCTCGTCGCCAACGTGCGCGAGAGCGAGATCCCGAAGATCCGCATCGGCCAGGAGGTCGAGGCGAAGGTGGCGGGCTTCGGGGCGCGGGTGTTCAAGGCCCGGGTCAACTACATGGCCGCAAGCCTGGACCCGGCGACGCGGCGACTCGCGGTGCGCAGCGAGGTCGACAACCCGGACCGGGTGCTGCGTCCGGAGATGTTCGCCACCTACACGATCATCACCGGCAAGGGCGAGCCGAGCCCGAGCGTGCCGGTCGCCGCGATCGTGTACGAGGGCGACCGCACCCATGTCTGGGTGGCCCGCCAGGACGGCGCCGTCGAGGCGCGCGACATCAAGCTCGGCGTGATCAACGGCGACAGCGCCCAGGTCGTCGACGGCCTGCATGCGGGCGAGCAGATCGTGACCCGGGGGGCCCTGTTCATCGACCGGGCGGCCACCGGCGACAAGGCGTCCTGAGCGGGAACCCGGGCGATGAACAGCCTGATCGTCTTCTCGCTGCGCCAGCGCGTGCTGGTCGTGCTGCTGTTCGTGGTGATGCTCGGCATCGGCTACGGCGCCTATACCCAGCTCAACATCGAGGCCTATCCC
Source organism: Methylobacterium sp. WL7 (assembly GCF_008040085.1). Lineage (NCBI taxonomy): Bacteria > Pseudomonadati > Pseudomonadota > Alphaproteobacteria > Hyphomicrobiales > Methylobacteriaceae > Methylobacterium > Methylobacterium sp. WL7. The sequence continues at coordinate 28,567 of NZ_VRVG01000051.1, forward strand.
GACCCGGTGCCGCCGCTCGTCGACGTGATCACCCAGAACCCGGGACAATCCGCCGACGAGATCGAGCGCTACATCACCATCCCCCTGGAGGTGGCGCTCGCCGGCATCCCCAACGCTCAGGTGGTGCGCACGATCTCGCTGTTCGGCCTGTCCGACGTGAAGGTCCAGTTCAACTACGAGTACACGTACGAACAGGCGCTGCAGCGGGTGCTCAACCGCCTGTCGCAGGCCCCGGCCCTGCCCAACGGCGCCACGCCGCAGATCTCGCCGACGAGCCCGGTGGGCGAGATCATGCGCTACAAGCTGGTCGGCCCGGCGGGCTACTCGCCCATGGACATGAAGACCCTGCAGGATTGGGTGCTGCAGCGGCGGTTCAAGGCGATCCCGGGCGTCACCGACGTGACCGCGTTCGGCGGCAAGGCCAAGGAATACGAGGTCGCGGTCGACCTGAACCGCCTCCAGGCCCAGGGCCTGACCCTGGTCCAGCTGACCACGGCGCTGAACAACGCCTCGATCAACGTCGGCGGGCAGACCCTGAATGTCGGCCAGCAATCCGCGGTGGTGCGCGGCATCGGCCTGATCCGCGACATGGACGACATCCGGGACACGATGATCAGCCTCGTCAACGGCACGCCGGTGCTGGTGCGGGACGTGGCGGAGGTGCGCGTGTCGAACGCCCCGCGGCTCGGCATCGTCGGCCACGACGACCAGTCCGACGTGGTCGAGGGCATCGTTCTGATGAGCCGCGGCGGCCAGAGCCTGCCGACGCTGCAGCGGGTCGAGGCGGAGATCGACAAGATCAACGCCTCGACGATCCTGCCGCCCGACGTGAAGATCGAGCGGATCTACGACCGGTCGGGGCTGATCCACACCACGACCCATACGGTGATGCACAACCTCGTCTTCGGGGTGGTGCTGGTGTTCATCGTGCAGTGGTTGTTCCTCGGGTCGCTCACCAGCGCGATCATCGTGGCGGCCACGATCCCGTTCGCGCTCGGCTTCGCGATCCTGATCCTGGTGGTCCGGGGCGATTCGGCCAACCTCCTGTCACTCGGCGCGATCGATTTCGGCCTGATCGTCGACGCGACGGTGATCATGGTCGAGAACGTGTTCCGGCACCTCGCCGAGCCCGAGCATTCCGAGGGTCAGGAGGCGCCAGGGGGGCTCGAAGGCCGGCTCGGCATCATCGCGATCGCCGGCGTCGAGGTGAACCGGGCGATCTTCTTCTCGGCGATCATCATCATCGTCGGCTTCCTGCCGCTGTTCACGATGAGCGGCGTCGAGGGTCACATCTTCGGGCCGATGGCCAAGACCTACGCCTACGCCCTGGTCGGCGGCCTGCTGGCGACGTTCACGGTCTCGCCGGCCCTCTCGGCGCTGATCCTGCCGAAGAAGCTCGAGGAGCGCGACACCCTGATCGTGCGGTTCCTGCGCGCCGGGCACGAGCGCATCCTGGCCTTCGGCCTCAAGAACCGGGTGCTGGCACTCTCGGTGATGCTGGTGGTGCTGCTGGCCTCGGGGCTGGCCGCCCGGAACCTTGGACTCGAATTCCTGCCCCGGCTCGAAGAGGGCAACCTCTACGTGCGCGGCACCATGCCGTCCTCGATCTCGCTGGAGGCCGGCAACGACTACGTCCAGCGCCTGCGCAAGATCTTCCAGGAGGTCCCGGAGGTCGTCACGGTGATCTCGCACCAGGGCCGGCCCAACGACGGCACCGACGCCACCGGGTTCTTCAACGTCGAGATCCTGGCGCCGCTCAAGCCGATCGACCAATGGCGCAAGGGCCTCGACAAGGACAGCCTGATCCACGACCTGAGCAAGAAGCTCGAAGCCGAGTTTCCGGGGATCGAGTTCAACTTCTCGCAATATATCGAGGACAACGTCCAGGAGGCCGCCTCGGGCGTGAAGGGCGAGAACTCGGTCAAGATCTACGGCAGCGACCTCGCCCAGCTCACCAAGACCGCCAACGCGGTCAAGGCGGCGCTGGCCTCCGTGCCCGGCATCAGCGACCTTGCGGTGTTCGAATCGCTGGGCCAGCCGACCGTGCGGATCGACGTCGACCGCCACAAGGCCGCCCGCTACGGCCTGTCGATCGGCGACGTGAACACCACGATCCAGGCGGCGATCGGCGGCCAGACCGCGGGCGACCTCTACGAGTACGGTTCCGACCGGCACTTCTCCATGCGGGTGCGGCTGGCCAAGGAGTACCGCTCGTCGCTGGCCGGCATCCGCAACATCGCGGTGGGGGCCCAGAACCCTAACGGCGGCGTGATCCAGGTGCCGCTCTCCGAGATCGCCGACGTCGACCTCGTCTCGGGCGCCTCGTTCATCTACCGCGAGGACCAGGAGCGCTACATCCCGGTGAAGTTCTCGGTGCGCGGGCGCGACCTCGGCAGCGCGGTGATCGAGGCGCAGCGCAAGGTCGCCGAGGCGGTGGACCTGCCGCCGGGCTACCGGATGGAGTGGGTCGGGCAGTTCACCAACCTGAAGGACGCCGCGACCCGGCTCAGCCTGGTCGTGCCGGTCACCCTGGTGCTGATCGCGCTCCTGCTGTTCATCAATTTCTCGTCCGTGGCGGACATGCTGCTGACCCTGTCGGTGATCCCGATGGCGATGATCGGCGGCATCTTCGCGCTGGCGCTGACCGGCACGCCGTTCTCGATCTCGGCGGCGATCGGCTTCATCGCCCTGTTCGGCATCTCGACCATGGAGGGCGTGATCCTCCTGGCCTATTACAACCAGTTGCTCGACGAGGGCTGGCAGCGCAAGGACGCGGTGTGGAACGCCGCGATCGTGCGGATGCGCCCGGTGATGATGACCTGCGTGGCCGCCTGCGTCGGCCTGCTGCCGGCGGCGATCTCCACGGGCATCGGCTCGCAGGTGCAGAAGCCGCTGGCCCTGGTGGTGGTCGGCGGCATCATCCTGGCGCCCAACCTGATCCTGGTGGTGGTGCCGGTGCTGATCTCGCTGTTCTCGCGGCGGCACCCGAATCCGAACGGGCGGGCCGTGACCGGGCACCGGGTGGCGGCATGAGCCGGGCGAGAGCGACGCGTGCCGGGCATCGTCACGTGGCCCGGGCGCCACAGCGCGGCTCCGGCGCACAGGATCGCGGCACCGTCGGATTGACTTGGTCGTCCGCGGGGACGCTCTACCGAGGGAGGGGTTTCGGGGGCATGATGGTGGCGTTGGCGCCGAATCGGTGCGGTCGTGCGGCCATCATGCTGGCGGCGGCCGTGTCCCTATCGGCTTTGTCCCTGTCGGCTTGTGCGGTCGGCCCGAACTTCGTGCCGCCCGAGGCGCCCCCGGTCGGCCGCTACACCCGGGAGCCGCTCCAGAATCCCTCGGCCGCCGACAACATCCGCACCCGCCAGGGCGGATCGGCGGACCAGAGCTTCGTTTCCGGCGCCGACATTCCCGGCCAATGGTGGACGCTGTTCCATTCGAAGGCGCTGAACCAGCTGGTCGAGCAGGCGCTGGCGAACAACCCGACCCTGGAGGCCGCGCAGGCCTCGCTCCGGATCGCGCAGCAGAACGTGCTGGCCCAGAAGGGCACGCTCTATCCGAGCCTGACCGCCACCCCGCAGGCGCAGGGCATCCTGGCGCCGGGCCTCGACCTGCAATCGCCGCTCAACAACGAGAGCCGGTACCTCTACAGCCTGTCCACCCCGCAGGCGGTGGTCGCGTACAATCCCGACGTGTTCGGGGGGAACCGGCGCCAGATCGAGTCCCTGGAGGCGACGACCGAGAACCAGCGCTTCCAGCTGGAGGCGGCCTATCTCAGCCTCACCGGCAACGTCGTCGCCGCCGCCATCCAAGAGGCGGCGCTGCGGGCGCAGATCGACGCCACCCGCAAGGTGATCCAGGCGCAGACCGAGGTGCTGCAGCTGTTCAACAAGCAGCTCTCGCTCGGCCAGATCGCCGGGGCCGACGTGGTCCAGCAGCAGGCCGCCCTGGCCCTGTCGCAGCAATTGCTGCCGCCGCTCGAGAAGCAGCTGGCGCAGCAGCGCAACCTCCTCACGGCGCTGGCCGGGCGCCTGCCCTCCGACGAGATCGCGGAGACCTTCCAGCTGTCGGCCCTGCGGCTGCCGACCAAGCTGCCGGTGAGCCTGCCCTCGCGCCTCGTGCAGCAGCGCCCCGACGTGAAGGCGGCCGAGGCCCTGGTGCAGCAGGCGAGCGCCAGCGTCGGCGTCGCCGTGGCCAACCGCCTGCCGCAATTCAGCCTGACCGCCACGGGCGGTTCCAGCGCCGTGCGGCTCGCCCAGGTCGCCAATCCCGGCGCGGCGTTCTTCACGATCATCGGACAGGCGACGGCGCCGATCTTCGACGCCGGCACCCTGTTCCGGCGCCAGCGGGCAGCGGAGGAGACGCTGACCCAGGCACAGGCGCAGTACAAGGCGACGGTGATCACCGCGTTCCAGAACGTGGCGGACGCCCTGCGGGCGCTCCAGGCCGACGCCAAGGCGGTGGCCGCCGCCGATGCCGCGGTGAGCGCGACCAACCAGAGCCTCGGGCTGATCCGCAAGCAATACACGGCCGGCGCCGTCACCTCGACGCAGGTGCTGATCGCCCAGCAGGGCTACCTCTCGGCGCTGGTCACCTCGGCGGCCGCCCGCGCCACCCAGTACGGCGACAGCGCGGCGTTGTTCGTGGCGCTCGGCGGCGGCTGGTGGAACCGCAACGACGTGGCCCCGCCCCCGCCCGAGACCGACCCGCTGAAGTTCCTGTAAGGCGCGCCCTCGAGCCTCACACATCCATCGCGATGGCGTCCTGCAGCATCTGGTCGGCGGCGCTCATGACCTTCGTGTTGGCCGTGTAGGCCTGCTGGGTCTCGATCATCTTCGAGAACTGGTCCGAGATGCCGGCATTCGACTGCTCCACCGAGCCGGCCGCGATGGTCGCGCCCGCGAACCCGAAGCTCGGCGCGCCGGACTGGCCGTTGGCCACGTAGGTGCCGCCGTCGAGGGAGGTCAGGTTGTCCTGTCCGCCGAACTGCGCCAGCGTCAACGAGCCGAGCGGCACGGTGCCGCCGTCCGCGCCCGTACCGGTGAGGGTGCCCGCGGGCGAGACCGTGAGGCTCGCCAGGGTGTCGGTCCCGGTTGGAACCTGTACGGGCGCGGTCGCCGCCGGGCCGGCGAACAGGTAATAACCCGCGCCGTTGACCAGGTAGCCGTTCGCATCCGGGTCGAAATCGCCGCGGCGGGTATAGCCGGTCTCGCCGGTGAAGCTCGGACTCTGCGGCGTGCCGGTGTTCGACCGGACCACGAAGTAGCCGTTCCCCGAGATGGCGAGGTTGGTCGCGACCCCGGTGGACTGGATCGTACCCTGGAGCCCCAGGGTGTTGCGCGTGCTGGTCGCGACGCCGCCGCTCGATTGCGCCTTGGCGGTGGTCTGGGCCAGCATGTCGGCGAAACTCGTCTCGGTGGTCTTGTATCCCGCGGTCTGGGTGTTGGCGATGTTCCCGGAGATGTTGTTGAGCGCCAGGGACTGCGCCGAGGCGCCGGACACCGAATTCGAGAGCGCGTCGAACAAGCCCATCGGAGTCCCCCCTTCGCGAGACCGGCGCAGAAGCAGATCCCAAGAAGTTTTTGCCCGCAGCAGGGTTAAGCGGCGGTGTGTCAGCGAATGTTGCTGCGTGCGCCGGACCAAGCGCCCCGATTCAAGCGCCGATCACGCTCACGACGATCTCCCGCCGATGCGGCCGGTCGCGGTGCTCGATCAGGTAGATCCCCTGCCAGGTGCCCAGGGCCAGACGCCCCTCGACCAGCGGGATGCTCAGGGCCGAATCGGTGACCAGCGTGCGGATGTGGGCCGGCATGTCGTCCGGCCCCTCGGCGCCGTGGACGTAGGGCGTGCCGCGTGGCGCGAAGCCGTCGAGGGCCGACATCAGGTCGGTCTGCACGTCCGGGTCGGCATTCTCCTGGATGGTCAGGGAAGCCGAGGTGTGCCGGCAGAATACCGTGACGAGCCCGTCCCGGATCCCGCTGCCACTCACGAACTCCGCGACCGCGCCGGTGAAGTCCGTGAAGCCCTGTCCCGGAGTCGCGATGGTCAGGCGGCCGCTCGCATGGCGCTCCACCGCGCCGGAGGCCAGCGGCTCGACCGGACCGATCTTCCCCTGCTTCATGTCCCCGACTCCATCAACGTTGCCCCGGGCGCGATCTCGCGCTCGCCGCGGGCCAGGATCCGCTCCAGCACGTCGATCCGGTCGGCCTCGGCGGCGGGCTTGTCCCAACGGATCCGGCTGACCCGGGGGAAGCGCATCGCCACGCCGGACTTGTGCCGGGTCGAGCGCTGGACGCCCTCGAAGGCGATTTCCAAAACGAGCCCGGCCTCAGGCCCATGGGTGACCTCGCGGACCGGACCGAACCGCTTGGTGGTGTTGTTGCGGACGTAGCGGTCGAGCTTGGCGAGTTCCGCGTCCGTGAAGCCGTGATAGGCCTTGCCCACCGGCACCAGCTCGTCCCCCCCCTCGGGGGCCTCCCGCCAGACCCCGAACGTGTAGTCCGAGTAGAACGACGAGCGCTTCCCGTGACCGCGCTGCGCGTACATCATCACGGCATCGACGACATGGGGCTCGCGCTTCCACTTCCACCAGGGGCCCTTTGGGCGGCCCGGCAGGTAGGGGCTGTTGCGGCGCTTGAGCATCACGCCCTCGATCGCGTCCGCGTCCTCGCCGGCCCCCACCGAGGCCGGATCGGCCCGGGCGGCGGCGAGCGCCTCCCAATCCGCGAACGGGACCAGCGGCGAGATGTCGATCCGCGCGTGGTCGAGGCGTGTGACCAGCGCCTCCAGCTTCTCCCGGCGGGTCGCGAACGGCTCGGCCCGCAGGTCGTCGCCGTCCAGCGTCAGGAGGTCGTAAGCCCGGACATGGGCCGGGAACTCTTCCAGGAGCTTGGCCGTCACGGCCTTCCGGTTCAGGCGCTGCTGCAGGACGTTGAAGCTCTGGACCCGGCGCTCGCGCAGGATCAGTAACTCGCCATCGAGTGTCCCCGTGAAGCCGATCGCCTCGGCGAGGTCGGGGAACGCCCCGGTGATGTCCTCGCCGGTGCGGGAATAGACCTTCGCGACCTGCACGCCCGCCCGGTCGCGCCCGCCGACGAGCTGGACACGGATGCCGTCCCACTTCCACTCGGCGGAAAAGGCCTCCGCTTCGAGCTTCTCGAGATCGGCCTCCTCCTCGATCGGATGCGACAGCATCGGCGGTCGGAACGGTGCCGGGTTGAGGGTCTCGGGCCGCTCGGCCCGCCCCTCGACCCAGGCGAACAGGGTCTCGAACGGCGGCGTCAGCCCGTGCCAGACCTCCTCCACGGCATCCGCCTCGTGGCCGCCCAGCGCGCCGACCGCGGTCTTGGCGAGCCGCGCCGAGACGCCGACGCGCAGGTTGCCGGTAACGAGCTTCAGGAGCGCCCAGCGCCCGGTCTCGTCGAGGGCGTCGAGCCATTCGGCGAGGTGGCGGGACAGGTCTTTCTTCGGGATGGTGCTGAGCGTTTCGACGACCTCGGCCAAGCTCGGCGGAGGCGGATTGTTATGACCGAGACCAGCGGGCGCCTCCCCTCCCCCCACTGCGGGGGAGGGTGGGCCGGCCGTGAG
>NZ_VRVG01000052.1:0-35868 GCF_008040085.1 Methylobacterium sp. WL7
GCTGCAGCACGGACCGCCGCCGACCTGACCATCGCCATCGAGGACGCGTTCGCCGCCGTCCGACCGGATGAGTGCCGAAACTACCTCACCGCTGCTGGATACGATGCCTATGAGCCAACCTGAAAGGACACGGCTCTAGCTGCGGCGGTGCTCTCCCAGGATCCGCCGGACCGTGCCGGCCTCCGAGCGGTAGACCACCGTCTCGGTCTGGATCCGGTCGGGCCGGAAGCGGACGCCGCGGAGGAGCGCCCCGTCGGTCACGCCGGTGGCGGCCACGATCACGTCGCCGCTGGCGAGATCCACCAGATCATATTTCCGGTTGAGGTCGTCGATGCCCATCTCGGCGGCGCGGCGGCGGCGCTCGGCCGTGTCCAAGATCAGCCGTCCCTGCATCTGGCCGCCGATGCACCGCATGGCCGCGGCCGCCAGCACGCCCTCGGGGGCGGCACCGGTGCCGAGATAGATGTCGATGCCGGTCTCGCCCGGGCTCGCCGTGAAGATGATGCCGGCGATGTCGCCGTCCGAGATCAGCCGGACTGCGGCGCCGGCGGCGCGCACCTCCGCGATCAGTGCGGCATGCCGGGGGCGGTCGAGGATCAGCGCGGTGATCTGATCGGGCTCGACGCCCTTGGCCCGGGCCAGCGCCGCGATGTTGTCGGCGGGGCTGGCGTCGAGGTCGACCAGGCCGGGCCGGTAACCGGGGCCGATGGCGATCTTCTGCATGTAGACGTCGGGGGCGGCGAGCAGCGAGCCGCGCTCGGCCATGGCCATCACGGCGATCGCGCCCGGCATGTCCTTGGCGCAGAGGGTCGTGCCCTCCAGGGGATCGACCGCGATGTCGACCTCGGGCCCCTCCCCCTGGCCGAGTTGCTCCCCGATGAACAGCATCGGCGCCTGGTCGCGCTCGCCCTCGCCGATCACCACCGTCCCGCGGATCGGCAGGCTGTTGAGTTCCGCCCGCATCGCGTCGACCGCGGCCTGATCGGCGGCCTTCTCGTCGCCCTTGCCCCGCAGCCGGGCCGCCGCGATGGCGGCGCGCTCCGTGACGCGGGCGAGTTCGAGGGCGAGCGTGCGCGGAACGCCACGCGGTTCGGACTTGGGGGCCACGGCCATCGCTTCCTGCCTTTGTCCGGGTCCGATCTTGAGTCGGATCCCGGTTTGATCGTCGTCGACCAACGCCTGTCAGCCTACGCGCGCCGCAAAAGTATCACTTATCTTGCATCAACATTGCGGCACATGACGCGACTTTGTGCACTCTTATTCACGCTCGATGCGGATGACCTGCGGCGGCTCGGCCAGCAGCCCGTCGGCGCCGATCGCGTCGAGCGCGTCGCGGATGTTGCCCTCGGTGGCCGCGTAGGTGATCAGCACCAGGGGCACCGGCCGGCCCGAACGCCCGCGGGGATCCGTCCCGGCGCCCTCGGTGCGGCGCTGGAGGATGCTCTCCAGGGAGATCTCCCGCTCGGCCATCCGCTGGGCAACGCCGGCGGCGACGCCGGGGCGGTCGTGGACGGTCAGCCGGATGTAATAGCCGCCCTCGTGCCGCTGCATCTCCACCCGCTCGCTGGCGCGCATCGACGCCGCCGGCACCCCGAAGGTCGGGCGGACGATACCGCGGGCCACGTCGGCGATGTCGGCGACCACTGCGGAAGCCGTCGCCTCGCCGCCGGCGCCCGGGCCGATCAGCGTCAGCTCGCCGACCGCGTCGGCGTCGATGGTGACGGCGTTGGTCACGCCCATCACCTGGGCGATGGCGGAGGATTTGGGCACCATGGTCGGGTGGACGCGCTGCTCGATCCCGGCCTCGGAGGCCTGGGCGACGCCGAGCAGCTTGATCCGGTAGCCGAGTTCGTCGGCCATGCGCAGGTCGAGGGGCTGCACCCGGGAGATGCCCTCCACCGACACACCGTCGGCGTCGATGGTGGTGCCGTAGGCCAGACTCGTCAGGATCGCGAGCTTGTGGGCGGTGTCGAAACCCTCGACGTCGAAGGTCGGGTCCGCCTCGGCGTAGCCCAGCGCCTGCGCATCCTTGAGGCAGGCCTCGAAGGTCAGGCCCTCGCGCTCCATGCGGCTGAGGATGTAGTTGCAAGTGCCGTTGAGGATCCCGTAGACGCGCGCCACGGCGTTGCCGGGCAGGCCCTCGCGCAGGGTCTTGATCACCGGTATGCCGCCGGCCACCGCGGCCTCGTAGGCCAGCGCGACGCCGTTCGCCTCGGCGAGCGCCGCCAGCGCCGCGCCGTGGCGGGCGAGCAGGGCCTTGTTGGCGGTCACCACGGTCTTGCCGGCCTGCAGCGCCGCCTCGACCACGGCCTTGGCCGACCCCTCGGCGCCGCCGATCAACTCGACCACGCAGTCGACCTCGCCGGAGCGGGCGAGCGCCACCGGATCGTCGAACCAGGTCACGCCGGCCAAGTCGAGGCCACGGTCGCGGGTCCGGTCGCGGGACGACACAGCGGCGACGCGGATGTCGAGGCCGGAGGCGGTCAGGGTGTCATGGCGGCGGGCGATCATCCGGACGACGGACGCGCCGACGGTGCCGAGCCCGGCGACGCCGATGCGGTAGCTCACTGTCATGATTCCTTCCGTGCACGGGACTCGCGATGAGCCGGGTCACCGATGCGGCGCATCTGTGCAAGAATTCCGTCCGGCCCGCAACAAAACCGGCCGCGCCCTCACGGGACCGCGGCGCGGTGCCGGATCGCCGTGACCACGAGGGCGTAGAGCACGACGGCGTTCAGGACGTGCCAGAGCGCGTGCGTGCCGATCGGCAGCGCCGCGCAGACGGATCGGTCGAGGGTGCGCGCGGTCAGCGAGACCAGGAACAGCACGCCGATCTCCGTGAGCCTCCGGCCGGTGCCGACGAAGCGGTGCTCCGGACGATCGAGCGCCGCCACGGTGAAGAGGGCGAGCGCCGCGGGCACGTAGTCGATCGATCCATGGGTCAGGGCGGAGATGTCGGACCCGCTCAGTCCGTCGAGGGTGGGGACCAGCGTGAAGCTGAACAGGACGAAGCCCGCGGTGGCCGCCTCCACCCGGATGCGCGGCAGCCTCAGGAACCGGTGCAGCGCCAAAGCCAGGTAGGCGACGATGAACAGCGTGATCGGGATGATGTCGGCATACATCGCCCAGGTCACCGCCAGGGTGTGGAACAGGAACGAGCCGCACCCCACGACGGCGATCAGCCCGGCCAGCCCCAGGCAGGCGCGGTCCGGCGGCCGCGCGGCGTGCGCCCGGCGTGCCGCGGCCGCGGCGGCCAGCAGGAAGGCGGCGTTCGACGCCGCGTTGACCGGCTCGGCCCAGACCTCCGGCCCGGTCCGCTCGCAGTAAGCCATGACCGGCTCGAACCACCCCATCGTCATCCTGGCGTCTATATCGCCCCGATCTTGCGCCGCCATGGCCTTGTCAGCGCGGCGCGAAGCGCGGATGACGCTTCGGCCGCTCCGGGAACCACTTCGGCGGCGAGCGCTCCAGACGGCGACCGGAAGCGAGGCGATGCGGATCACGACCTGGAACGTCAACTCGATCAAGCAGAGGCTGCCGCACCTGCTCGGCTTCCTCGACGAGGCGAAGCCCGACGTGGTCTGCCTGCAGGAGCTGAAATGCCAGGACGAGGCGTTCCCGCGCGCCGAGGTCGAGGGGGCCGGCTACGCGGTCGAGACGCTCGGGCAGAAGGCCTATAACGGCGTGGCCCTGCTGGTGCGCGCGCCGCTGGAGATGAGCGAGATCCGGCGCGGTCTGCCGGGCGACGAGACCGACGAGCAATCGCGCTACATCGAGGCGCTGATCTCCGGCGCCGAGTCCAAGCCGGTGCGGGTGGCCTCGATCTACCTGCCGAACGGCAACCCGGTCGACAGCCCGAAATACCCCTACAAGCTCGGCTTCATGGAACGCCTGCGGATCCACGCGCGCATCCTCATGGAGGACGAGACCGCCGTGGTGCTCGCGGGCGACTACAACGTCATCCCGGAACCCGCCGACGCGGCCGACCCGGAGGCGTGGCGCTCCGACGCGCTGTTCCTGCCCGCCACGCGGGCGGCGTTCCGCGCCCTCCTGGCCGAGGGCTACACCGACGGCCTGCGCGCCTGCGATCCCCGCGACGGGCTCTACACATTCTGGGACTACCAGGCGGGCTGCTGGCAGCGGAACGCGGGCATCCGCATCGACCACCTCCTGCTGTCGCCGCAGGCCGCCGACCGTCTGGTCTCGGCCGCCGTGCAGAAGCACCTGCGCGGCCTGGACAAGCCGTCCGATCACGTGCCGGTGACGGTGGAGCTGACGGCTGGGTAGCGCGGATGCGGGTCGTCTCGCCGCGGCCTACGATGTCCAGGCATCGGCTCGTGCAGGGCGCAAACGCATGTTTGTTCGCCGGACAGGGAGCCGACCAACGTCGTCGCACACCGTCGTCCCGAGGCCGCCAAGCGGAGCCCGGGATCCAGAAGCACCGACGTTCCAGCGCCTTACACCGACAACGGTTATGGATTCCGGGTTCGCCCGCGGCGACCCGGAATGACGGTGCGGGGTGCCGGATCGGGAGGGGCAAAAGCTCGGGCGATGAGCTGACCGGGGTGCGAAACCCGTCCGCCTGAATCGCAGACAGGCATGTCCTGCACCCGCCGACCGGGAATTCAGCTTAGCGGCGACACCCCCTGCGGCAGCGCGATCACCGAGGTCGCTTCCGCGATCTGGTCGGGGCCGCCCTTCGGCGGCCAGACGCCGTCGCCATAGGCTTGAGCGCGCAACGCGGCCCGCTCCTGAAGGCTGGCGAAGGCCCAGATATGCGTGATCCGCGGCGCCCCATCGAGGGCGTACAGGTTCACAACAAGATGTTCGGTGTAGGTTCGGGCCGGTTCGATGGCCGCCTCCCAGGCCGACAGCGTCGGCGCCAGGCCGCCGGGTTTGAGGCGGTAGGTCCGGATCTCGTACAGCCCGCCGCGCTCCCCGGTCCGGATCGGCGCCAGGAACGGGAACGGCGCGTAGCTGTCCATCTCCAGCGCGGTCACCACGCCGCCCGCATTGAACGGGTTGGCGCTGAGCAGGGCGCGTCGGCGCTCGGCCGTCATGTCCTCCGGCGCGGTGAACCCCCGCAGCACGATGAGCCGGCCCAGCATGCCGACTTCCGTCCGCCAGCAGCCCATGAGTTGTCCCTTGGCTTCGCTGTCGTCCACCCAGGCATGGACGCCCTCGGATGCGTGTCCGAGCGCGAGCAGGGGGCAGGAGAGCGTGGCGAGTTCGTACAGCATGGGAGCCTCAGTCTGTTCGAGGCTTCAAAGCCTGGAGCGGCCATTCGGTTTCCGACGCAGGAAGCGGTTGACTGCGCCCCGTGGTTCCGGTGGAGGACAGAGGGATCCCGAACCGTCACCGGTGGACTCCCCGACATGCCGGCCCGCCCCCTCGTCCAGTTCCCCGACCGTCGCCTGTCCCTCCCGGCCGACCCGGTCGATGCGTTCGGTCCTCGCCTCTCGGCCCTCGCCGACGACGTGCGGGACACGCTGCTGGCCGTCAGCGCCATCGGCCTGACGGCACCGCATATCGGCGTTCCGGAGCGCGTCGTGGTGATCCGTCTGTCGCCGGACGAGGATCTGCGCGTCTACGTCAACCCGGTGATCCTCTGGGCCTCCGCGGAGACGACGCCCCATGAAGAGGGCAGCGTCAGCATGCCCGGCGTGCGCGAGCGCATCACGCGGCCGAGCCGGATCCGCTTCGGCTACCGCGACCTTGATGGAGCCGCCCACGAGGAGGAGACGGACGGCTTTTCGGCCGCCGTGATCCAGCATGAAATCGATCAACTCGACGGTATCTTTTGGATCGACCGCCTCTCCCGTCTGAAGCGAGAGCGTCTCATCAAGCGGTTCGAGAAATCGAACGCCGCTTCATCAAGATGAAACCCGGGCCGAACACGATGAAATGGCCAACTCAACACGACGACATCGGCATCGATTGCACCGCTGCCGGCATCGGCTCTAGACCGATGCCGGTTCATCGGGGGATTCGACCATGATCGTCTACGGCAGCAGCCTCTCGCCCTTCGTGCGCAAAGTGCTCGTGGCACTGGCCGAGAAGGGTGTCCGGTACCAGCACCGGCCGGTGGCGCCGCAATCGGACGATGCCGCATTCCGGGCAGCGAGCCCGATGGGCAAGATCCCCGCAATCGAGCATGACGGCTTTCGGCTGGCCGATTCGAGCGCGATCCTCGATCATCTCGAGCGCCTCACCCCGCAGCCCGCGCTGATCCCGGCCGATGCGCAGGGGGCCGCCCGCGCCCGCTGGTTCGACAAGTTCGGCGAGGTCGAGCTTGATCGGAAGCTCTCAGTCGTGTTCGCGGAGCGCTTCCTGAAGCCGCGGGTGCTCAAGGTTCCCGGTGACGACGCGCTGGCGCAGCAGGCGCTCGACACGGATCTGCCGCCCCTGTTCGACTACCTCGAATCGCAGATCACAGGGCCGTTCCTGGTGGGCGACAGCTTCGGGATCGCCGACATCGCGGTCGCGGCGCCGTTCCACAATCTCCGACTCGCCAAGGTTCAGGTGGATTCCGCGCGCTGGCCGAAGCTCGCCGGCTGGGTCGCGCTGACGCTCGACCGGCCGTCCTTCGTGACGGCGATCACCGCGCCGGCCTGGTGAGACGACAGGGGCACGATCACGGAGCGGTGACCGTGACGCGGTCGGCGCACCGGCGATCGGCCCTATCTGCCATGCAGGGGCCGACGGATCGATACCCGGTCATCGCGTCCCCGATGGAGTTGTAATGATCGTCTACGGTACCGGTTACTCGCCTTACGTCCGCAAGGTCCTGGTCTCGCTCGCCGAGAAGAACGTGCCCTACGAGCACAGGCCGGTGATGTTCCACGCGCCCGATTCGGATTTCCAGGCGGCCAGCCCGCTGGGGAAGATCCCGGCGATCGAGGATGGCGGCTTCAAGCTCGCGGATTCCTCGGCGATCCTCTGGTATCTCGAGCGCAAGCACCCGACGCCCGCCCTGGTGCCGTCCGACCCGCAGGTTCTCGGCCGCGCGGTCTGGTTCGACAAGTTCGGCGATACCGAGCTGTTCGGGAAGCTGATCGTGCCGTTCGTCGAGCGGATCCTGAAGCCCAACATGATGGGCAAGCCCACCGACGAGGCCGCCGTCACGAAGGCGCTCGACGCGGACCTGCCGCCGCTGTTCGATTATCTGGAGCGGCAGATCTCGGGCCCCTACCTCGCGGGTGACGCCTTCAGCATCGCCGACATCTCGATCGCCACGGGCTTCTACAACTTCCACGTGGCCGAAGCGCAGATCGATGCCGACCGCTGGCCCAAGCTCTCGGCTTATATCGCCGAGACCCTGGCGCGCCCGTCGTTCAAGACCGCGCAAGACGCGAAGAAGGGCTGAGGAAAGCCGGCGGCGGCGTCAGAGCAGGGCTCTAATGCCGCCGCCGGATCGAGCCGACAGTCTGAAGTTGGCTCTGCGCCTCGGCCCGGTCGTCCTCGTTGGCCGCCGCCCAGTTCTTGTCGTAGAGGGCCACGATCCAGTCGTCCTTGCGGCCCTCCGCGCCCTCGCGGGCGAGCGACAGCCACATCAGGCCCTTCACGCGCTGGACCGGCACGCCGCCCAACCCGTTCATCAGCATGTCGCCGAGCAGAGCCTGCGCCGGGTGGTGCCCCTTCTCGGCCGCCAGGTTGAACCAGCGCGCCGCCTGCCGGGGATCCGTCTCCACGCCGGTGCCGTCGAGGTAGAGCCGGGCGAGGTTGTACTGCGCGTTCGGCTCGCCGTAATACGACGCCGCGTAGTTGAACATGTCGTAGGCGCGCTCGGGGTTCGGGCGCACGTAGGTACCTTTGATCCCCTCAAGGAAGTAGGTGCCGAGCGCCGTGAACGCGCTGCCGGTGACCGCCGAGTTCTGCGGATCGGGGCCGTCGTCGGTGCTGGCGTCGGCGATCCGGGAAAAGAACTCGAACGCCTTCAGGTCGTCATGGGGCACGCCGTCGCCCTCGGCGTACATCCGGCCGAGCTTCCACAGGGCCAGGGCATGGCCCTGCCCGGCGGCGTATTCGAGGGCGCGGGCGGCGCCCTGCTTGTCGCCGGCATTGTACTCGCGCACGCCGGCGCGCAGCGCGTCCTTGGCCGACCGGTAGCTCTTGTCCGCCACCGGTACCTGGACCGGCGCGCGGACGCTGGCATCGAGCGCCCGCGGCGCCTCCGTGGGCAGGGCGAGCAGGATCAGGACGCCGGCCGACGCCGCGATCCTGGCGATCAGGCGGGACCGACCGGGATCGGCCCCGGCCGGCGCCCTGCGCCGGCTGAGGTCAGTCCTAGACGTCCGCATAGCTCTCCAGCTCCTTGGCGCCGCCCGGATGGGTGACGGCGCCGTACAGCGCCGGGCCGACGCCCTGCGCGTATTTCCACAGATACCCGGAGGTCGCCGTGTTGGTCCTGGGCGCCCAGGCCTTGCGGCGCTCGGCGAATTCCTGGTCCGACAGGGCGACGCTGAGCGTGCCCTGGATCGCGTCGAGGGTGATGATGTCGCCGTCGCGGATCAGGCCGATCGGCCCGCCGACCGCCGCCTCGGGGCCGACATGGCCGACGCAGAAGCCGCGGGTCGCGCCCGAGAAGCGCCCGTCCGTGATCAGCGCGACCTTGTCGCCCATGCCCTGGCCGTAGAGGGCCGCTGTGGTGGACAGCATCTCGCGCATGCCGGGGCCGCCGCGCGGACCCTCGTAGCGGATGACGAGCACGTCGCCTTCCTTGTAGGTCCGCGACTGGACGGCCTCGAAGCAGGCCTCCTCGCCATCGAACACCCGGGCCGGGCCGGTGAAGACCTGTTTCTCGGCCGGCATGCCGGCGACCTTCACGATCGCGCCCTCGGGGGCGAGGTTGCCCTTGAGGCCGACGACGCCGCCGGTCGGGGTGATCGGGCGGTTGGCCGGGTAGACCACGTCCTGGTCCGGGTTCCAGGTCACCCGGTCCATGTTCTCCGCGATAGTGCGGCCGGTGACCGTCAGGCAGTCGCCGTGCATGAAGCCGTGGTCGAGCAGGGTCTTCATCAGCAGCGGGATGCCGCCGACCTCGAACATGTCCTTGGCGACGTAGCGCCCGCCGGGCTTCAGGTCGGCGATGTAGGGCGTGCGCCGGAAGATCTCGGCGACGTCGAACAGCGTGAACTCGATGCCGCATTCATGCGCGATCGCCGGCAGGTGCAGGGCCGCGTTGGTCGAGCCGCCGGAGGCGGCGACGACGGTGGCGGCGTTCTCGAGTGCCTTGCGGGTGACGATGTCGCGCGGGCGGATCTGCTTGGCCAGCAGCTCCATCACCTTCTCGCCGGCGGTGGCGCAGAACTTGTCCCGGATCTCGTAGGGCGCCGGGGCGCCGGCCGAGTAGGGCAGCGCCAGGCCGATCGCCTCGGAGACGGTCGCCATGGTGTTGGCGGTGAACTGCGCGCCGCAGGCGCCCGCCGACGGGCAGGCGACCTGCTCCAGCTCGTCGAGGTCTTCCAGGCTCATGTCGCCGACCGCGACCTTGCCCACAGCCTCGAACAGGTCCTGGACGGTGACGGGCTTGCCGCGGAACGAGCCGGGCAGGATCGAGCCGCCGTAGATGAAGATCGACGGCACGTTGAGGCGCACCATCGCCATCATCATGCCGGGCAGCGACTTGTCGCAGCCGGCGAGGCCGACCAGGGCGTCGTAGGCGTGGCCGCGCATGGTCAGCTCGACCGAGTCGGCGATGACCTCGCGGGACGGCAGCGAGGCGCGCATGCCGCCATGGCCCATGGCGATGCCGTCGGTGACCGTGATGGTGCAGAATTCACGCGGGGTGCCGTGGGCCGCCGCGACGCCCTTCTTCACCGCCTGCGCCTGGCGCATCAGCGAGATGTTGCAGGGGGCGGCCTCGTTCCAGCAGGAGGCGACACCCACCAGCGGCTGGTGGATCTGCTCCCGGGTCAGTCCCATCGCGTAGAGATAGGAGCGATGCGGGGCCCGGTCCGGCCCCTCCGTGACGTGACGGCTGGGCAGCTTCGACTTGTCGTTCAACCGCGTGTCCATCAACCCGAACCAAGCCTTCGCGCCGCCAGTCCCGAGGGTGCAGGAAGCCGCGGCGCGTCGCCGTTCGCGATGCGCCGGATGGGCCGTCCGCGTGCTCGGGAAAACCTCGTTTCGAAACGGTAAATCGTTGTCGAACTTGCCGTTTACCGCGGATGGTGAGGTGGGCCCGGACTATGGCGGGATCGCGGCGTTTGCGGGCAGGTCTCGGGGCGGACCCGGGTTCGTTTTACGGTGTTGCGACCCCGCCACAGCCACGCTTGGGATCCATTGCCGGCACGAGATTAGGTTAAGGATAATCCTTCGGTCACCTGCCCCGCCGGATTAGGCTCAATCGACACGGGTTCTAAGGCTCAGTGCCGCGCCGTATCACCGGCACCGTGCCACCAACCACCCGCCGCCGTCATCTGCGGACCGCAGACATGGCCCTTGAACTGCTATCCGCATGACTGAACCGATACTCCGTTCGGCACAGAGCACGAAACACGTGCCCCCGTTCAGCCGCGGCCCGGCTCCGGCAAGGCGGCCGACGCAGCACCGGTTTCCAGAGTACGGTCGCTCTCGTCCTTCAGGGCCACGCCGCTGAGGCCAAGGGTCAGCGCGCGGGCGAGCAGCCAGTGCAGCTTGAACGCCGCCTTCTCGTGGGTGAGGCCGGCCGTTCGCACGTTCGAGATGCAGTTGCGCTCCGCATCCGAGCGGCCGATTTTTGGATTCAATGTCAGGTAGATGCCAAGGCTGTCGGGGGAGGACAGGCCCGGCCGCTCGCCGATCAGCACCGCCACCGCCCGGGCCTTCAGGGTCTGGCCGACCGCGTCGCCGAGCGCCACGCGCGCTTGCCGGGCGATCACCACCGGCGCGAGGCGCCAGCCGGCCTTCTCGGCCAGGGGCTTGAACGCCCTGAGCAACGGCGCCGCATTCTCGTGGACGGCCCGGGCCGAGAGCCCGTCCGCCACCACGACGGCGAGATCGGCGGTATCCGCCGCGGCTTCGAGCGTCAGCAGGTCGTCCGGATCGAGCCGTCGGCCGAGATCGGGGCGGCGCAGGTAGGTCGCCCGGTCCGGGGCCTGCGAAGCCACGGCAAGCGTGGCGAGGCCGAGTTCCGCGATGGATGCGGCCAGCGCCGCCGCATCCATCGGCGCGTGCACGGCGTCCCGGGCCTGGGCATGGTCGAGGCCGAAGCGCAGCACCTCCCGGGTCGGCAGGCCGCTGCCGGCGCGGCCGAGCCCGATCCGGGCCGGCGTCAGCCCGGCGAGCCTGGCCCAGATCTCCCGCGAGTCGCTCACGCGGCGAGGTCCGGCGCGGCGGTGAGGAGCGGCGCGCCCGATCCCGGCAGCAGGGCGCCGGCCCCGTCGGTCAGCCCGATGCCGTGCAGCCAGGCCTCGAATTCGGGGGCGCGCTTCAAGCCCAGCACCTCGCGCAGGTAGAGGGAATCGTGGAACGACGTGGATTGGTAGTTCAGCATCACGTCGTCGGCCCCCGGGACGCCCATGATGTAGGTGCAGCCGGCCGCGCCCAGCAGCGTCAGCAGCGTGTCCATGTCGTCCTGATCGGCCTCGGCGTGGTTGGTGTAGCAGACGTCGACACCCAGCGGCACGCCCATGAGCTTGCCGCAGAAATGGTCCTCCAGCCCGGCCCGGATGATCTCCTTGCCGTCGTAGAGGTATTCGGGCCCGATGAAGCCCACGACGGTGTTGACCAGGAGCGGCCGGAACGGCCGGGCGACCGCGTAGGCCCGGGCCTCCAGGGTCTGCTGGTCGATGCCGTGATGGGCGTCGGCCGAGAGGGCCGAGCCCTGCCCGGTCTCGAAATACATGCAGTTGTCGCCGAGCGGGCCGCGCTTGAGGGCGAGCGCGGCCTCGTGGGCCTCCTTGAGCAAAGCGAGCGTCACCCCGAAGCCGGCATTGGCCTTCTCGGTCCCGGCGATCGACTGGAACACGAGGTCGACCGGCAAGCCGCGCTCCATGGCGGCGAGCGTGGTGGTGACGTGGGTGAGCACGCAGGCCTGGGTGGGAATCGCGTGCTTCCGGATCACCCCGTCGAGGAGGTGGAGCAGGTCGCCGAGCGCCTGGACCGAATCCGAGGCCGGGTTGATGCCGATTACGGCGTCGCCGCAGCCGAGGGTGAGCCCGTCGAGGATCGCTGCGGTGATCCCCTTCGGATCGTCGGTCGGATGATTGGGCTGCAGCCGTACCGCCAGCGTGCCCGGCAGCCCGATCGTGTTGCGGAACCGGGTGACCACCCGGGCCTTGCGCGCCACGGAAATGAGGTCCTGGTTGCGCATGATCTTCGAGACCGCAGCGGCGATCTCCGGCGTGACACCGGGGGCGATCCGGGTGAGCACCTCCGGGGTGGCGGTCAGCAGGAACTCGCGGAAATCGCCGACCGTGAGGTGGGCGATCTCCCGGAAGGCGGCGGCATCGTGCGTGTCGAGGATCAGCCGGGTGACGTCGTCCTGCTCGTACGGGATCAGCGGCCGGGCCAGGATCTCGGAGAGCGGCACCTCCGCGAGGCACCAGCGCGCCGCCGCATTCTCCTCGGCGGATTCAGCCGCGACCCCGGCGAGCCGGTCGCCGGAGCGGACAGGCGTCGCCTTGGCCATCAGGGTGGCGAGGTCACCGAAGACGTGGGTGCGCGGGCCGACGACGTGGCGGTAGGCCATGCGGTTTCACCCCGTCCTTGCTTTCCGAGGATCACAGGATAGCGTGATCCGATGCTTCTGTCCGTTCAGGCCGCACCGGCATTCGGTGCGGGGACCTCCGTGGAGATGGCATCGACGGTGCGCGGCATCGGGCTGCCCTGCCCGTCCGTGCGCTGGATCCGGACCTGCTGGTTGATCGGTTGCATGTTGCCGAACGGCGTCGAGAAGGCGATCTCGGCGGCGTCGCGCCCGACGCCGATGCGCACCAGCCCGTCGAGATCCGCCTGACGGGTCGCGTCGAACAGCCACCAGCGCCCGTCGAGATAGGCTTCGAACACCGCATGGAAATCGCTCGGCACGAGGCCGTGCGCATAGCAGCTCACGAACCGGGCCGGGATCCCGAGCGCCCGGCAGAACGCCGTGCCGATATGCGCGAAGTCGCGGCAGACGCCGGCCCGCTTCAGGAGCGACTCGTCGGCCGTGGTCTCGCCGTCGCTCGTGCCGGGCTGGTAGGTGATGTGGTCGTGGATCCAGTTGCAGATCTCGTTGACCCGGCTGTGGCCCTTGGGCAGCGCGCCGAACTCGGCCTGCGCGTAGGGCGTCAGCCGATCGGAGGAGACGAACCGGCTCGGCAGCAGGAACGGCAGGATGTCGAGCGGCAGTTCGCCGATCGGGGTCTCGCTGATGGTCGCCGGGTCGGCCCGGTGGACGGTCAGATCGACCTCCGCATTATACTCCAGGGCGAACTGGCCCATCGGCACGTTGACGCCGAGATAGCGGTTCAGAAGGTCGGGCGTGGTGTAGAGATCGCGCTTCAGGTTCGGCGTGAGCACCAGGCTCTCGCTGAGGATCTCGACGCTCCTCAGCTTGGCCACCTCCAAATTGAAGATGAAGGTCGTGTCCGAGAGAATATTGTACGACAGGCTGCAGCCGAGGGTATAGCGCATCGGATCTCCTTGCCGGGCGACGAGATGATCGCTGTCCAAGCAAGGTGCGCGCCTTATCGGCGGTTCCGGCTCAGGAGACCGATCTTTCTGCGGCGCGCGGCAGCAACAGGACGGTGAGCGAGCGCACGCCCTGCGCGCCGTGGATCAGCACGCCCTCGATGTCGGCGGTGGCCGAAGGTCCCGTATGCAGCACCGCGTAGGCGGAGCGGCCGAATTCCGGTCGCTTGTAGGCCTCCTGCACGTTGGGGAGGATGTCGGCGGGATCGAGCAGCACGATCAGGTGCTGGGCCAGGTAGGCGACGGCGTTCACGATCAGCTCGCCCTCCGTGAACAACACCGAGCCGGTCTCGGCGATGCCGAACACGGCGCGCACCACCGCCACGTCGACGTCCTCGACCTCCTGCGGGTACCGCACCGCCCGAAGGTCGCGGTTGCCGTCGATCTCAGGGACCGCGGAGGCGATCACCTTCGATTCCGCCAGCCGCCCGCGCACGCCCGCCAGCGGGTCGCCGGTGCGACCGTCCTCGATCCGGCCGCCCATGCGCTTCAGCCGGTCGCCGAACTCCTCGATCAGATCGTCGCCGACCAGCGGCGTGAAGTCCGGGACGCTCGGCAGCGGATAATCGCCCGCCGGACGGTTCGCCTTAAGCGCCGCCAGGATGTCCGCGCGCGCGCTCATCGGGCCGTGTCCTTCGCAGCGGTCTCCTTGGCAGCGGTGTTTTTGACCGCCTTCTGCATCCGGTTCTGCTTGTACCAGGCGTGGAAGGTCTGGCGCGGCGCATCCGGCATCTCGCGCTTCTTCCCCCAGGTGTTGAGCGGGTTGTAGACGGCGAAGCGCGGCAGCACCTTCAGCGCCGAATCCGCGGCGCCGATCGCTGCCCGATAGGCGGCGGGCCGAGACAGGACCGCACCTGCGGCCTTCATCATTCCCTGCTTGAGCGCCGGGATGTGATGCTCCTCGACCAGGACCTTGCGCCAGGCGAAGATCTGCTCGTGGATGTTGATCTTGACCGGGCAGACGTTGGTGCAGGAGCCGTTCATCGTCGAGGAGAACGGCAGGGTCGAGTATTTCCGCTTGTTGAAGGTCGGGTCGATGATCAACCCGATCGGGCCCGAATAGGTCGCCCCGTAGGAGAGGCCGCCCGAACGCCGGTAGACCGGACAGGTGTTCATGCAGGCGCCGCAGCGGATGCACTTTAGCGAGGTCCAGAACTCCTCCAGCCCGAGCCGGGCCGAGCGGCCGTTATCGACCAGCACCATGTGCATCTCGGTGCCCTTGCGGGGTCCGCGGAAATGCGAAGTATACTGGGTGATCGGCGAGCCGAGCGCCGAGCGCGACAGCAGCCGGATGAACACCCCGAGATGCTCGACCTTGGGGATGATCTTCTCGATGCCGATCGAGTGGATCTGCAGCGGCGGGACGTTGCCGGACAAGTCGGCATTGCCCTCGTTGGTGCAGGTGACGACGGTGCCGGTCTCCGCGATGGCGAAGTTGCAGCCGGTCATGCCGGCATCGGCCTTCAGAATGTAGGGCCGTGTCGTCTCGCGCTGGCTTTCGGCGAGGTAATGGGCGTCGTCGTTGTCCGGGTCGGTGCCGAGCGTCTTGGCGAAGACTTCCGCCACGTCCATCCGGGTCTTGTGGACCGCGGGCGCCACGATGTGGCTCGGCTCCTCGTTGTCGAGCTGCTGGATGCGCTCGCCCAGATCGGTCTCGATGATCTCGATGCCGTTGGCCGCCATGTGGTGGCGGAAGCCGCATTCCTCGGTGAGCATCGACTTCGACTTCACCAGGGTCTTGGCACCGCGGCTGCGCAGGATCTCCAGGACGATGCGGTTGTGGTCGGCGCCGTCCGCGGCCCAGTGGACCTGCACGCCGTTGGCCTTCGCGGCGGCCTCGAACTGCTCGAGATACTGGTCGAGATGGGTGAGCGTGTGCGCCTTGATGGCGGAGGCGAGTTCGCGCAGCTCCTCCCATTCCGGGATGCCGTGGGCCGAGGTATCGCGCTTCTTGCGCAGGTCCCACAGGCGCTCGTCGTGGGCGGCCTGGTGGAGCGGCGCGGCGAGGAAGCGCTCGGCGGCTTCGGCCTGGTCGATCGGCCGGTCGCCCCGGATCTTGGCGCCGCGCGGCTGCTTCTCGCGGGTCTGCGGCGCGCGGATCGGCTTGGTCGCGGCCTCCGCGTGCTGGAGGCGGCCGCCATCCTGGCCGCGCTCGCTCTCGTCGTCGTCGGCGCGGACTTCCGGATGGATGATGCCCTCGCGGGCGCGCGGGTTCAGATCCTCGACGCTCATGCGGCGGCTCCGTTCAGCACTTGCGCGATGTGGATATAGCGGAGCGGCAGGCCGAGGCGCTCGGCGCAGCCCTTCTGGTGCATCAGGCACGAGGAATCGGCCGAGACCACGTACTGCGCCCCGGCCCGGTTCTGGTCGGCGACCTTGTCGTAGCCCATCTTGGCCGAGACCGCGGGCTCGAAAACCGAGAAGGTGCCGCCGAAGCCGCAGCACTCGTCCGGCCGGGCGAGGTCGACCAGCTCGACGCCCTTCACGAGGCGAAGGAGGTCGAGGGGCTTCGAGAAGTACGGCTTCACGATCTCGGACGGCCGCGCATGGTGGATGCCGCGTAGCGCGTTGCAATTGCCGTGATAGGCGACCTTGTGCGGGAACTCGGCCCAGGGCAGCGCCTCGATCTTCAGCACGTCGTGTAGGAACTCCACGAGTTCGTAGGTGCTGGCCCGGACCTTCTTGACCTCGTCCGTCTGCGGGATCGCAGTGAGGTGCTCGCGGACCTGGTGCACGCAGGACCCGGAGGGCGCCACCACGTAGTCGAAATCCGAGAAATTCTTTACGAACAGGGCCTCGGTGGCGGCGGCCTCGGCGTGGCAGCCGGTGTTGGCCATGGGCTGGCCGCAGCAGGTCTGGTCGAACGGGTATTCCACCGTACAACCGACCCGCTCCAGCAATTCCAGCGTGGCGATCCCGACTTCCGGCTCGAAAGCGTCGACGTAGCACGGCACGAACAGGCCGACCCGCATGGTCCGGAACCTCCCTGGATCGCCCGCTCCCTTGAACTGGAACGGGTCTAGAATACCAAGTGAGGTCTACCGGATGAGGTTGGTTTTGGCGAGGTCGAGAACTGCGTCACCGCGCCCATCCATCACGGCCCGCAGCACGTAGAGGCTGAAGCCCTTCACCTGCTGCCCATCGATCTTGGGCGGCATTGAGAGCTCGTTGCGGGCGGTTCGCACATCGAGCAGCGAGGGGCCGTCGAAGGCCAGGAACTCGCGCATGGCGCCCGGCAGCTCGGCCGGGTCCTCGACCCGCAGGGCGAAGATGCCGGCGGCCCGCGACATCGCGGCGAAGTCCGGATTGTCGAGCGCGACGCCGGTCTCGAGGTAACCCGCCGCCTTCATCTCCAGCTCAACGAAGCCGAGGGTGCCGTTGTTGAACACCACGACTTTCAGCGGTAGCCGATGCTGGCGGAGCGTTAGGAAATCGCCCATCAGCATGGCGAACCCACCGTCGCCGCAGAGCGCGATCACCTGCCGGTTCGGCTCCGCGGCCTGGGCGCCGATCCCATGCGACAAGGCGTTGGCCATCGAGCCGTGGACCCAGGAGCCGAGAAGGCGCCGTTTGCCGTTCATCGCCAGGTAGCGCGCCGCCCAGATCGTCGGGGTGCCGACGTCGGCGGTGAAGATCGCGTCGTCCGCGGCCGCCTCGCTGATCGTCTTCGCCAGATATTGCGGATGGAGCGGGCCGCCGGGCTTGGCCGTAGCGAGGTCGTCGAGGCCGGCGCGGGCCTTGGCGTAGTGCTTCAGGCTGGCATCCAGGAACGACCGGTCGGCCTTCGGCTTCAGGCGCGGCAGCAGGGCGCGGATCGTCGCGCCGACATCGCCCACGAGCCCGTGCTCGATGCGGCAGCGGCGGCCGAGTTCGGAGGGGCGCAGGTCGACCTGGGCGATCTTCGCGTCCTGCGGGTAGAATTGCTTGTACGGGAACCCGGTGCCCAGCATCAGCAGGGTGTCGCACGCCATCATGGCGGCGTAGCCGGACGAGAACCCGATCAGTCCGGTCATGCCGACATCGTAGGGGTTGTCGAATTCGACATACTCCTTGCCGCCGAGCGCGTGCACGACCGGGCTCTTGAGCGCCTCGGCGAGTTGCAACAGTTCGGAATGGGCGCCGGCGCAGCCGCGTCCGCACAGCAGCGTCACGCGCTTGCCGGCGTTGAGCAGGGCCGCCAGCGCATCGAGTTCGGCATCCGCCGGGCGTACGACAGGCTTGGCCGGGATAAGCCCGGCCCGGGTGGCCGGCGCGCGCTTGGGCGCATCGCGCAGCGCCACATCGCCCGGGATGACGATGACGGCGACGCCCCCCTCCCCGACCGCGGCGCGGATCGCGTTCTCGAGCACGAACGGCATCTGCGACGGGTCGGAGATCAGCTCGCAATAATGGCTGCACTCGCGGAACAGCTCGGTCGGGCGGGTCTCCTGGAAATAGCCCGAGCCGATCTCGGCCGACGGGATCTGCGCGGCGATCGCCAGGACCGGGGTCCGGCTCCGGTGCGCGTCGTAGAGCCCGTTGATCAGGTGCAGGTTGCCGGGGCCGCACGAACCCGCGCACACGGCGAGCTTGCCGGTGACCTGCGCCTCGGCGCTCGCCGCGAAGGCCGCCGCCTCCTCGTGGCGGGTGTGGATCCAGTCGATCTTTCCCCGCGCGCGCAGCGCCTCGGTGATGCCGTTCAGGCTGTCGCCGACAACGCCGTAGATTCGCGCGACGCCGGCCTCCTGAAGGGTCTCGGCAATCAGGTCGGCGACGTTCTCGATGCGCATGGTTCAAGCTCCGCATTTTCGGAGCCGAACTGTGCGGCCGGCGGTGATGTTCCGCCGCTCTCGGCCCGATGCTGCATCGCACACATGTCCGATGCAGCAGTCAAGGCGGCAGAACCGGAGATTTCGGAGTCTAACCCCGAATGTTCGCGCCCGGGTTTCGGAGAAAATACTATCCCCGTCGAACGATCAGGGGCGGACCGCGTCCACGTCGCGGGCGATCACGGCGAACAGGTCGCCGAGGCCCGCGAGGCTTGCGGCCTGTAGCTGGGCCGCCGGCACCACCGAGCCGTCGGGCGCCGGCAAATCGCGCGTCGCGGTCGCCGAGGCGACCACGGTGGGATGGAAGCCGAGGTTGAAGGCGGAACGCGCCGTCGAGTTGACGCACATGTGGGTCATGAAGCCGGCCAGGATGAGGTCGGTGACGCCTGCCCGCTTGAGCCGATCCTCCAGATCCGTGCCCACGAAGGAGCTCGGGAAGGCTTTGGTGATCACGGCCTCCCCGCCCTGTGGCGCGACCTCCGGTGAGATCTGTCCGATCTCCGCGGTGATGTCGTAGGGCGAGCCGGGGCCGGCATTGTGCTGGATGTGGAAGACCGGCACGCCGGATTCCCGGGCCCGCTTGAGAAGGATCGCGGCCTCCGCGACGGCCGGCTCGACGCCGGACAGGCGCATCACGCCCTCGCGATACGTGTTCTGGATGTCGATGAGGACAAGCGCGGCCTTCTTCAGGCTGGCGGGCTCGGGGCTGAGGCCGGAGAGGCCGCGTAGGGTCTTGAGATCGCTCACCCGTGTCTCCCGATGCGCGCGTGATCGATCCGCCGGAGTGGTCCCGATCGGGCCACGGCTGGAGCCGCGGCGGACCTTCCGAGGATCGACTCTGTTCCTGCCTGTTTCGCCGTCTACGAGGCCACGGCTCGCCGTGAGTCGCAAGGCCGCGTCGGCGCCTGCGCTGACTCTCGGGGCGCCCGGATGTTCCGCGCATCGTCCGGGCCGGTGTTTCCCAGCGAAGTCGGGAGCCGCGCTTGATTTCCGGCGCCCCAGAGTCGAAGGACGTCTGGAAACGTTCCTAAGAGATCAGCGTCGAAGAGATCAGCGTCATGGAAGAATTGCTCGCCCGCGTCACCGCCCGCACCGGGCTCGACGCCGCGACCGCGCAGACGGCAATCGGGCACATCCTGGCCTTCCTGCAGAAGGAGGGGCCGGAATCCGAGGTGGGCCAGCTCATGGCCGCGCTGCCCGGCTCCGAAGCGCTCGTGGCCGAATCGAATGCCGGAGAGAGCGGCGACGGCGGCCTCATGGGCATGCTCGGCGGCATGATGGGCGGCGGCGGCGTCATGGCGCTGGGCCAGAAGCTGATGGGCGCCGGTGTTCCCATGGGCCAGATGCAGCCGCTCGGCCAGGAGCTGTTCGCCTTCGGCCGCGAGAAGGTCGGCGAAGATGCCATGGGACCGATCATCGGTTCGATCCCGGGCCTCAACCAGTTCGTCTGACGAACAAGGTCCCGGGGGCGGGCAAACGCCTTCGGGACCCGGTTTTCGCCGGCGGCACGTGCGCCGCCGCACCGTTTTCGCGCCGTTCCTGAACGATCGTAAAAAAGTGGTTTCGCCGTCAGAGCTTGGCGGAACCCGTCCACGCGTTCCCCGTTATTCGGGATGCAATTCGGGTCATCGCCTTCGGCAGGTGACCGGATTGCACTCAGGTAGGCCGGCCATGCCCGTCTTCGAAGCCAAGAATCTGGATACCGCCTTCGAGGGCCAGGCGCTGCTCGCGGCAATCCTGCACCCGACCCGAGCCGCTCAAACCCGCGCCCTGCGCCACGGGCGGCGCCGGGCCGAGCGCGCGTCCGCCTTGGCCGATCCGCTGACGATCGAACCGCGCTTCCCCGGCTCCAGCGACGAACTCGCCTCGGCGACCTTCCAGGGACGCTGACGCAGCGTGTTAAGCAGTCGGCTTACCAGGGCTGGGACGTGACGAGGCCCTGACGGGTCACCACGACCCACTCCCGACCGCGGCGCTCGACACCCTCGACCCGGCCGATACCCGGCAGCAGGTCTCCCGGCCCGACCTCGACGATGCGGCGGCGTCTGTTCTCCAGAATCGCCGCCCCGTCGTAGACGTCGCGGACAGCCCAGCCGTCGATCACCGGGGGTTTCTCGGCCGCGACCGCCTTCGGCTTGGCCTCCGAAGCCTTCGCCTCTGCGCTCCTGGCCTCCGCGCTTTTGGCATCGACGGCTTTCGCCTCGGCGACCTTCGCGTCGGCCGGGCGGGTGTCGGCGAGGCTCCCGGTCTGTGTCGGCTCGGCCTTCACGGCCGACGCCGCGACGGACGCGCGACGCTCCAGTTGCGCAGCGAGGTTGGCGATCCGCCCACTGTGCTCGCGCTCGGCCTGCTCGAGGCGCTCGCTCAGGGCGGCGGTCTTGGCATTCAGGTTCTTATCGATCTGGGTCAGGCGCTCGCCCAGGGCGCCGCTGCGGCTGCCGGCCTCCTTGCGGGCGGTGTCGGTGGCGGCGCGCAGGTCGGCGAGCACCTGATGGAGCTGGGCGATGTCGGCGCCGAGCCGGGCGGTTTCGGTCCGGCCGGCATCGACGGTCGTGCTCAGCGCCAGGACGGCGTCGCTCGGCGCGCCGCCGGAGCCGGGACGTGCGGCGAAGCCCAGAACCAGACCGAGCGCCAGGGCGGTGCCAGCGATCGCGTAGCGCCGGACCTCTGGACCTGCCAGGGACGGCATCGCGAATCGCGCCGCCGCAGGTGCGGCGACAGGCTCGGGCTTCGGAACCGCCTTGCCCGCCACGACGGCCTTCAGCAGCTCGTCGGGAGAGAGGGCCGGCTTGGCTTCAATCTTCGTCATCGCCCCCAACTCCGTCTGCAGGGTCCGCCTGCAAGCGTTCGTTAAGGACGTTTGTTTACGAAACCCTTACCGGCCGTCCCCGCCTCAGGCCGCGAGACCCCGCTTCTTCAAAAGCGGCGCGATGCTCGGCATCCGGCCGCGGAAGGCGGTGTAGGCGTCACGCGGGTCGCGCAGGTTGCCGGCGCCGTACACGAAGGTCCGCAGCCGCTTCGCCGTCTCCGGGTCGAAGATGTCGCCGGCCTCCTTGAAGGCATCGAAGGCGTCGGCATCCAGCACCTCGGACCAGAGATAGCTGTAGTAACCGGCCGCGTAGCCGTCCCCCGAGAAGATGTGGGCGAAGTGTGGCGTCCGGTGGCGCATGCTGATCTCGGCCGGCATGCCGATCCGCTGCAGGGCGTCCGCTTCGAAGGCCGGCACGTCGAGGCCGGATTCACCGCCTGCCGAGAGGTGGAGCGTCATGTCGACGATCGCCGAGGCGGTGTATTCGATCGTGGCGAAGCCCTGGTTGAAGGTGCGCGCCGCCAGGAGCTTGCGCAGCAGCGCGTCGGGCATCGGCTCACCGGTGCGGTGGTGCCGGGCATGAGCCTTCAGAACCTCGGGCTGCTCCAGCCAATGCTCGTAGAGCTGGGACGGCAACTCGACGAAATCGCGCGACACCGATGTCCCGGAGAGCAGCGGGTAGGTCACGTCCGACAGGAGGCCGTGCAGGGCGTGGCCGAACTCGTGGAACAGGGTGCGGGCGTCGTCGAAGGACAGGAGCGCGCTCTCGCCGGCGGGCGCCTTGGCGAAGTTCATCACGTTGACGATCACCGGCGTGACGGTGCCGTTCAGGCGCTCCTGGGAGCGGAACGCGCTCATCCAGGCGCCGGAGCGCTTCGCGGAGCGGGCGAAGTAATCGCCCAGGAACAGCCCGACCTCGGACCCGTCCGGGTTGCCGACCCGCCAGACCCGCACGTCGGGGTGGTAGCGCGGCACGTCGAAAAGCTCCTCGAAGGTCAGCCCGAACAGCCGGGATGCCGTATCGAAGGCCGCCTGGATCATCCGGTCGAGGGGCAGGTAGGCCTTCACCTCGCTCTCATCGAGGTCGTGCTCGGCCCGCCGCAGCTTCTCGGTGTAGTGGCGCCAATCATGCGCCTGGAGCGCGAAGTTGTGGCCCTCCTGCTGGACGATCGCCTGGAGCCGCTCGCGCTCCTCGCCCGCCCGCGCCCGGGCCGGGGTCCAGACGTCGCGCAACAGCTCCATGGCGGCGTCGGGGCTCGCCGCCATCGTGTCGTCCAGCTTGAAATGCGCGAAGCTGTCGAAGCCGAGCAGACGCGCGTGCTCGGCGCGCAGGCCGACCATCTCGACGATGATCGCGCGGTTGTCGGTGGTGCCGCCGTTCTCGCCGCGGCGGGTCCAGGCCGCGTAGGCCTTCTCGCGCAGGTCGCGCCGGGTGGAGAACACCAGGAACGGCTCGATCAGCGAGCGCGACAGGGTGATGACGTGGCCATCCAGGCCGCGCTCCCGGGCCGCGCTCTCGGCGGCGGCGCGCAGGAACGGCGGCAGGCCGGCCAGATCGTCTTCGCCGGTGAGCGGCAGGGTGAAGCTGCTCTCGTCGGCGAGCAGGTTCTGGCTGAACTGGGTCCCGAGTTCCGACATCCGGGCGGCGATCTCGGCGATGCGTGCCTTATCGTCCGAGCCCAACTCGGCGCCTGCACGACGGAAGCGGATGCGGTATCGGTCGAGCACCCGGCGCTCTTCCGGCCCGAGCCCCTCCGCTTCGGCGTCGACGGCCGAGATGCGCGCCCAGAGCTGCGGGTTGAGATAGATGGCGCTGCCGTGCCGGGCGAGCTTCGGGCCGATCGCCCGCTCGATCGCCTGCAGATCCGGGTTCGTGTGGCTGCCGGTCAGGTTGTAGAAGACGCCGGCGACCCGCTCGAGGGCCTGACCGGCCCGCTCCATCGCCGCGACGGTGTTGGCGAAGGTCGCGGGCGCCGTGTCGGCCGCGATGCCCTGGATCTCGGATTCGTGGGCGGCGAGCGCGGCCTCGAAGGCCGGCATGTAATGCGCGGCCTGGATCCGCTCGAACGGCGGCAGGCCGTAGGGCGTGCTCCACTGGGCGTCGCGGAAGGGATTGTCCTGCGGCAGGCTCGGGAGCCCGGCATCAGCTACGTCCGCCATTCGATCCTCGGTGGTGCGTCGGCCGGACCGTGCCTTCGGTCCGCCCCGTGAGGCCGCGAGATGGGGTCCGCGGCCGCGTCCCGGAAGACAGAGGCCCGATAGGCGGCCCCGTCAACAGGGTCGGAGCGATCCGAATGCGGTTCCGTTCGTTTCCTCCCGTCCCACGCCCACGCTTCGAGGTCTCATGCCGCTCCTCCGACCGACGACTCTTCTGGCGCGCGGCGTCCTCGCGCTGGGCCTGTGGGCGCCGGCTGCCCTCCCCGGTGCGGCGGCCGAGGCGCCCGCCGCACTCCCGGTTCCGCCGCCGCTCCCGCCGGAACGGCCGGACGCGCTGAAGCCCGCACAGCCGGCGGAGCAGAAATTCGCGCCGACAACCGAGGCCGCAAAGCCGACGCCACCGGCCCGTCCTGCCGAGCTGACGCCGCCGAAGGACGCCGCCGCGGAGCCTCAGAAGCCCGAGATCCCGACACCGCCGCCGACACCGCCGGAACGACCGCCGGAACTGTCCGGCGAGGCGGCGCTGGCCCTCAAGGTCGCGCCGCCGGACGACACCGCCTGCCGGGTGCGGCTCAAGCGCCTCGGCGTGGAGTTCGAACCGCTGCCGCCCATCGCCGAGGGCCAATGCACCGCGCCGCTGCCCCTGAAGGTGACCAAGCTCGCCGACGGCATCGCGTTGCCGGGGGGCGCGACGCTGACCTGCCAGGTCGCCGAGTCCTTCGCGCGCTGGGCGACGGAGGTTCAGGTCGCGGCCGAGCGCACGCTCAAGCATCCGCTCACCGGGCTCGAACTCGGCGGCACCTATGTCTGCCGGGGACAGAACCACGATGTCGACGCCAAGCTCAGCGATCACGCCTTCGCGGCCGCCGTGGACGTGATGGGCTTCGCCTTCGCGGGTCGCGCGAGCATCCCGGTCAAGGCGATGCCGGCGGGGTCCGAGGAGGCGGACTTCCTGGCCTCCGTCCGCGGGAAAGCCTGCGGGTTCTTCCGCACCGTTCTGGGCCCCGGCACCAACGCGGCCCACGCCAACCACTTCCACTTCGATGAGCGCGAGCGCAATGCCGGACATCGGCTGTGCGAGTGATGGCGCGGAGTCGGTTCGGTGCGGAACGTTCCCGTGCCCTCGAAGCTTGTGCGACCGGAGCGCGTCCGCTCCCGGGGACTATGACGTTGATGATGCGGAGACCTTCGCTGCCGGTTTGCGCGGCTCTGCTGGCAATCGGCGTCGCCGCGCCGGGTCACGCCGCTCCCTCCGACAAGGCGCCCACCCTGACTGCGGAGGCAATCAACGGCGCCACCTTCCAGGCGCCCGATGCCGGCAAGACGGAGGAGAAGTCGGGCAAAGCCACCAAATCCGGCAAGAAGGCGCGTGCCGGCAAGACATCCGATGCCAAGCCCGATCCGCTGATCGTGAAGGCGCAAGTGCTTCTGGATCGGGCCCGGTTCTATCCGGGCGCCATCGACGGCCTGAAGGGCGAGAACTACCAGCATGCCCTCTCGGCCTTCGCGGTGGCGCAGGGCCTGCCCGCGAGCCAGGACCTGACGCCCGAACTCTGGGACAAGCTCCAGGGCACAAGCGACAAGCCGGTGGTGTCCGACTACGCGGTCACCGACGCGGACGCTTCCGGTCCCTATGTCGAGAAGATCCCGCCGAAGATGGAGGCGCAGGCCGATCTCAAGGAACTCGGCTACACCAACCCGCGGGAGATGCTGGCCGAGCGCTTCCACATGAGCCGCGACCTCGTCAGCGCGCTCAATCCGGACAAGCCGCTCGACAAGGCCGGCACGTCGATCACGGTGGCGGCCGTCGATCCGATGGGGACCGACAAGCCCAAGGCGAAGGACCTGCCGAACGAGCCCAAGGTCGACCGGATCGAGGTCGACAAGACGAGCCGCGACGTGCGCGCCTTCGGGGCGGACGGCAAGCTCCTGGCCTTCTACCCGGCCTCCATCGGCAGTTCCGAGAAGCCGGCGCCCAGCGGCGAGACCAAGGTCAAGGGCGTCGCGTTCGATCCGGACTACACCTACAATCCGAAATACGCGTTCAAGGGCGTGAAGACGAACCGCAAGTTCTCGATCAAGCCGGGCCCGAACAATCCGGTCGGCCTGGTCTGGATCGACCTCGCGATCCCGAGCTACGGCATCCACGGGACGCCCGAGCCCGAGAAGGTCGGGAAGACCGAGTCCCACGGCTGCATCCGCCTCACGAACTGGAACGCCCGCGACCTCGCGGCGCATGTCTCCCGGGGCGCGAAGGTGTCGTTCAAGGACGATTGAGGCGGCCCGCGAATCGCCCTCCGACGCCTGCCGTGCGGGAGAGGCGACAAAAATGTATCGTGAGTTAACATCGCGGCCACCATTGATGCCGGAACGGGCCGCGAACGCTTGACACGTCCGGTATTCCGGGCGACGCCACAGGTGGTCTCGCGGACCGTCCGGCGCGCCGCCCCGGCGCTTCCAAGCGCTGCTGCTGCGGTTCGCGAGGCGATACCAACCGCACGGCAAGATCCCCGGTGACGGGGGCGTTCGAAGGGAAGACGGCCCGGCGTGACTGCTGACCCCAACGATGAAGTCCTGAACGGCGTCCGCGTCCTCGTCGTTGAAGACGAGGCTGCGATTTCGATGCTGCTCGAGGACATGCTGCTCGACTTCGGCTGCGCCGTCGTCGGGCCCGCCGCACGCCTGTCGACCGCCCTCGAGATGGCCGCCCAGGAAACGTTCGAGATCGCGATCCTCGACGTGAACGTGGCCGGCGAACCGATCTACCCGGTCGCGGAAGCGATCGTGCAGCGCGACCTGCCGCTCGTATTCTCCACGGGCTACGGCGGCGCCGGAATCCGGGAGCCGTTCCGCGACCGGCCCGTCGTGCAGAAGCCCTTTAGTCAGGCCGACCTCAAGCGGACGCTGATCAGTGCGATCCGGGCTGCCCGCGGCTGACAGTCCGCATCGTCCCGGCACGGGGCTGCCGCCTTTCGGAGCCCGTTGACGCGACCCGAAAGACCGACCTCGTTACAACCCCTCGATGGTGAAGACGCCCGGCAGATGGGCCGGCCACGTGCCGTCGCCGACGAAAACGGCGTCGGCCCGAAGCGTCATGCCGGCGCACCAGGGATTGCGGCCGACCCACGCACGCACCGCACGGGAAAAGCGCCGACGCTTCGCGGCGTCGATCGCCGTTCGGGCATCGTCCAGCCTGGACCGTGCCTTGACCTCCACGAACACGATGGTGCGCGGACGGCGGACGATCAGGTCGATCTCGCCCCCGGCGAAGCTCACCCGTCGGCCGATCGGCCAGTAGCCTTTGGCCAGTAACGCCGACATTGCCAGCCATTCGGCCCGGTGCCCGCGCAGGTAGGCGGCGCGGCGCTGCAGGATGCGATCCGGCACGGCTCAACCCTGGCTGTCCCGGGCCAGCGCCAGCGCCCGGGTGTAGATGGCGCGGCGCGGCTGCCCGGTCTCGTCCGCGACGAGGCTCGCCGCATCCTTGATCGAGTGCCGTTCGAGGGCAGTGCGGATCAGCCCGTCCAGGGCGGCGTCACCCTCCGCCGTGCGCTCCGGCGCCGTCGCGGCGCCGATGATGACGACGATCTCGCCCTTCGGCGCGCCCTCCTGCCCGAACCGCTCGCTCAGCGAGCCCAGCGTGTCCCGGCGAATCGTCTCGTAGAACTTGGTCAGTTCCCGGGTCACCGCGGCAGGACGGTCGGCGCCGAGCACGGAAGCGGCGTCGGCCAGCATCTCCGGCAGGCGATGCGGCGACTCGAACAGCACCAGCGTGCCCGGGACCTGGATCAGGGCTTCGAGGCGGTTGCGCCGGGCCCCGGCTTTCTGGGGCAGGAACCCCTCGAAGAAGAACCGGTCGGTGGGCAGGCCTGCGGCCACCAGCGCAGTCATGACCGCGGAAGGCCCAGGCACGGGCGTGATCGCGACCCCGGCCTCGATCGCCGCCTGGACGAGCTTGTAGCCGGGGTCCGACACGAGCGGCGTCCCGGCATCCGAGACCAGGGCCAGGGCCTCGCCGGCCCGGAGCCGGGCCACCATCCGGTCGCGGACAGCCTCGTTCGAATGCTCGTGATAGGCCAGCAACGGGGTCGTGATTCCGTAATGCGCCAAGAGCGTCCGGGTCACCCGGGTATCTTCGGCCAGCACGGCGTCGGCCGCCGCCAGGGTCGCGAGCGCCCGGATGGTGATGTCGCGCAGGTTGCCGATCGGCGTCGCCACGATGTGCAGGCCGGGCGCCAACGGCTCGGTTTCGCTGGCGAGTCCGAAGGCCGTGAACGTGGTGTTCCGCGGGCGGTCCGCACCGGGCCTCTGGGACGGGGGTGTGGAAGTCGGTTTGGTTGAGATCGCTGGCCCCGGGGCATCGAATCGACGGTTCATCGCGGGTGATCTTGCCACAGTGCCGGCCCCGCGTCGCGGCTGCGCGTCGAGACCGGGGGCAAGTCGGCACCGGCGCGTTTACATTTGAAAAATGCCCGGTCAGGTTGTTCGAACCTGCCCGAAGGAGACCGCCATGGCGCGTCCGAAGTGTGGGCGGAACCGTCTCGTGCGAGTCACCGCCCTGACCGTTGCCCTCAGTGCCTTGGCGCTGGGCGGCTGCGTCGGCGGATTCGGGGACGGACGCGCGACCCGGCGCAGCGCACAGCCCCGGGCCGAACTATCGCCGCCGGCCGACGTGCCGCAGGGCGGCGCCCCATCGGTCGCGGCGGACCCGAACGCTGCCCCCCTCACCCCGGCGGCGGCCGGCGGCAACCGCATCGGCTCGGGCGCCGTGAAGGTCGCGCTGGTCCTGCCCCTGACCGGCACCGGGGTGGCCGTGGGGACTGCGATGCGCAACGCCGCGCAACTCGCTTTCGACGAGGCCCAGCAGCCGGACCTGACGATCCTGATCGAGGACGACCGGGGCAGCCCGGACGGCGCCCGGGAGGCGACCCAGGAGGCCCTGAAGGCGGGTGCCGACATCGTGCTCGGGCCTGTCTTCGCCGCCAACGTCCAGGCCGCCGCCGTGCCGGCCCGGGCCGCCGGCAAACCGGTGATCGGATTCTCGACGGATGCCTCCGTGGCCGCCCGGGGGATCTATCTCCTGAGCTTCCTGCCGCAGCCCGAGGTCGACCGGATCGTCGACGAATCCGTCGCCGACGGCCGACGCTCCTTCGCGGCCCTGATTCCGGAGACCGCCTACGGCAACGCCGTCGAGGCCGAGTTCCGAGAGGCGGTCGCCCGCAAGGGGGCCCGGGTCGCGGCGGTCGAACGCTATCCGTCCGGGGCGCCCGGACCGGCGGTGGAGCGGCTGGCGCGCGTCATAACGGGGGCCGGCGCGACCGCCGACACGCTGTTCATCCCGGATACCGCGGAGGCGATGCCGGCGGTGGCGGCGGCGCTGACCAAGGCGGGTTACAACCCCAGTCGGGTCCGGCCGATCGGTACGGCCCTGTGGAACGAGCCGTCGCTCTACGCGCTGCCGGCGCTCCAGGGCGGGCGGTTCGCCTCGCCGGACCGGAACGGCTTCTCCAGTTTCAGCGGTCGCTACCAGGCCCGATTCGGTGCCGTGCCGCCGCGTGTCGCATCGCTGGCCTACGACGCCGTTATGCTGTCGGCGGCGCTGAACCGGCAATACGGATCGCAGCGTTTCGCCGAGACGACGCTGACCAACGCCTCCGGCTTCTCCGGAACGGACGGCACCTTCCGGTTCCGGCCGGAGGGGCTCAGCGATCGGGCGCTGGCGGTCTACGAGATCCGCAACAACGCCGCGAGCGTAGTCAGCCCGGCGCCACGTGTCCTGGCCAAGCCCGGGACCTGAGAGAGCCGGCGGCCCGATCAGGCCGCGAGTTCGGCCACCAGGGCGTTGAGGACCGGCGCGCCCCGCGGCGTGGCGGCGATGCGCCCGCCGGGCAGGCGATGGAGTAAGCCGTCGCCGACCAGCATGCCGATCCGGTTGCCGTTGAGCGGTCGGCCCTTCAGGGCGGCGTAGCGCTCGGGATCGATCCCCTCAGTCAGCCGCAGGCCCATCACCAGGAACTCGTCGGCTTGGTCTGCCGCCGCCAGGGTCTCGGTCTCGACGATCCCCTGGCCGTCGCGCTCGACGCGGGCCAGCCACGCTTCCGGGTTGCGTTCGGTGACGGTGCCGATCCGCCCGGCCGGGGTGACCAGGCGCCCATGCGCCCCGGGCCCGATGCCGGCATATTCGCCGTAGCGCCAGTAGAGCAGGTTGTGCCGCGATTCCGCCCCCGGGCGGGCGTGGTTCGAGATCTCGTAGGACGGCAAGCCAGCCTGCCCGCAGACCTCCTGGGTCACGTCGTAGAGGACCCGGCCCACCTCGTCGTCGGGCGTCACCAGCTTGCCGGCGGCGGCGAGGCCGTGGAACGGCGTGCCCGGCTCGATGGTGAGCTGGTACAGCGACAGGTGCTCGGCGGCGCGGGCGAGCGCCTCGTTCAGCTCGGCCCGCCACAGGGCGGGGGTCTGATCGGGGCGGGCGTAGATCAGGTCGAACGAGGTCCGGTCGAACACCGCCTGCGCGATGCCGATCGCCGCGAAGGCCTCCTCGGCGTTGTGCAGCCGCCCGAGCTTCTTCAGGGAGGCGTCGTCCAGCGCCTGCACGCCGAGCGATACCCGATTCACCCCGGCGGTCCGGTAGCCGCGGAAGCGACCGGCCTCGACGCTCGACGGGTTGGCCTCGAGGGTGATCTCCACATCCCGCGCCACCGCCCAGTGCTCCGCCACCGCGTCGAGCAGGCCCGCCACCGTCGCGGGATCCATCAGCGACGGCGTGCCGCCGCCCAGGAAGACGCTGGTGACGGTGCGGCCGGGGGTGCGGGCGGCGCTGTGGGCGATCTCCGCCCGGAAGGCGTCGAGGTAGCGCGCCTGATCCACGCCCGCGTGCCGGACGTGGCTGTTGAAGTCGCAATACGGGCACTTCGCGGCGCAGAAGGGCCAGTGCAGGTAGATGCCGAAGCCCGCGTCGCGGGTCGGATGGTCCGGGCCGGTCGAAGTCATGATCGCCGGGATGTGAGGGTGCCGGCCGGGTTTGGCAATCAAGCCGCCGGTGCCAGGCAAGCGCGGCTCAGCAGCACGAAGGCCCGGGCGCGGTGCGACAGCCCCTCCCCCTTCTGCCAATCGACCCCGTGCTTCTCCTCGGCGCCCATCTCGCCGAAGGTGCGGCCATGGCCATCCGGCTGGAAGATCGGATCGTAGCCGAAGCCGGCATCGCCCCGCGGCGGAACGAGCGTGCCGAACACGCGGCCCTCAAACAGCTCGGTATGGCCGTCCGGCCAGGCGAGCACGAGGGCGGAGACGAAATGCGCCGTCCGGTCGCTCGCCTGACGCTGCTCCAGCTCCGCAAAGATCCGCGCCATCGCGCCGGAAAAGTCCTTGGCCGGGCCGGCCCAGCGGGCGGAAAAGATGCCCGGCGCGCCGTCCAGCGCAGCGACGCACAGACCGGAATCGTCCGCGAAGGCGGGTAGCCCGGTCGCCTTCGCGGCGGCGTGCGCCTTGATGGCGGCGTTCTCGGAGAACATCGTGCCGGTCTCGTCGGGCTCGGGCAGCCCCAGTTCGCCGGCCGAGACGGCCTCGATCCCGAACGGCGCCAGCAGCTCACGCATCTCGGTGAGCTTGCCCGCGTTGTGGGTGGCGATCACCACCTTGCCGGTCAGCTTGCGGCTCACGCGATCGTCTCCTTCTGGAGGGCCACCAGCCGGTCCGTGCCGGCGCGGGCCAGCCGCAGCAATTCGAGGAGCTGGGCCTCGGAGAACGGCTCCATCTCGGCGGTGCCCTGCACCTCGACGATGCCGCCCTTGCCGGTCAGCACGAAGTTGGCGTCGGTCTCGGCCGCCGAATCCTCGGCGTAGTCGAGGTCGAGCACCGGATTGCCCTTGTACAAGCCGCAGGACACGGCCGCGACGTGATCGCGCAGCGGGTCCACCGAGATGATCGAGCGGGTGCGCATCCAGGCGAAGCAATCGTAGAGCGCCACCCAGGCACCGGTGATCGCCGCGGTGCGGGTGCCGCCATCGGCCTGGATCACGTCACAGTCGACGGTGATCTGGCGCTCTCCCATCGCGGGCAGGTTGGTGACCGCGCGGAGCGAGCGGCCGATCAGGCGCTGGATCTCCTGCGTGCGGCCGGACGGCTTGCCGGAATTGATCTCGCGCCGGGTCCGGTCGTGCGTCGCGCGCGGCAGCATGGCATACTCGGCGGTGACCCAGCCCTTTCCGGAGCCGCGCAGCCACGGGGGACCGCGCTCTTCGAGGGAGGCGGTGCAGAGCACGCGGGTGTTGCCGAAGCTGACCAGGCACGAGCCCTCGGCGTAGCGCGAGACCGCGCGCTCCAGGGTGACGGGCCGCAGCTCGTCGGCGGCGCGCTTCGAAGGCCTCATCGCGGGCCCTTTCTGATGAGAGAGTGAGGGCCGGGCTCTTAGGCCGCGGAGCCTGCGCGGGCAAGCATCGCCGTACGGATTGATCCCCGGACACCGGGCGGACATGATCGCACGACAGGATGACCGCGTGACCGACTCCAACAGCCTCTTTCCGCAAGACCCCTCGATGCAGGCGCTGGCCGCCCTCAACGAGCGCGCCCGCGAGATCTTCCGGCAGATCGTCGAGAGCTATCTCACGACCGGAGAGCCAGTGGGGTCACGCAACCTGGCGCGCATCCTCCCGATGGCGCTGTCGCCGGCCTCGATCCGCAACGTCATGGCGGACCTGGAGCATTCCGGCCTGATCTTCGCGCCGCACACCTCGGCCGGCCGCCTGCCGACCGAACTCGGGCTGCGGTTCTTCGTGGACGCCATGCTCGAACTCGGCGATGTCGGCCAGGAGGAGCAGGCCCGGATCGAGGCGGAGATGCGCGCGGCCGCCTCCGGCCACACCTTCGATTCGGCGCTGGCCGCGGCCTCGACCATGCTGTCGGGCATCTCGCGCGGGGCCGGCGTGGTGCTGACCACGAAGGCGAACGTCCACTTGAAGCACATCGAGTTCGTCCGCCTCGATCCGGCCCGCGCCCTGGTGGTGCTGGTCTCTGACGACGGCTCGGTGGAGAACCGGCTGGTCGACCTGCCGCCGGGCCTGCCCGCCGGTGCGCTTCAGGAGGCCACGAACTTCCTCAATGCCCGGCTGCAGGGCCGCACCCTCGGCACGCTGCGCGCCGAGATCGAGGCCGGCCGCAAGGCGATGAAGCGCGAGCTCGACGCGCTGACCGAGCGCCTGGTCGATGCCGGCCTGGCGACGCCGGTTGGCCCGAGCGAGGCCCGGCAGCTGATCGTGCGCGGGCAGGCGAACCTGCTCGACGACCTGCGCGCCGTCGAGGACCTCGAACGCATCCGCCTGCTGTTCAACGACCTGGAGACCCAGAAGGACGTCATCGACCTCCTGGCCCGTGCCGAGGGCGGCGAGGGCGTTCGGATCTTCATCGGCTCGGAGAACAAACTGTTCTCGCTGTCCGGTTCGTCGCTGATCGCCGCGCCGTTCCGCGACGGTTCGCAGAAGATCGTCGGCGTCGTCGGCGTGATCGGGCCGACGCGGCTGAACTACGCCCGCATCGTCCCGATGGTCGACTACACCGCCCGGGTGGTCTCGAAGCTGCTCGACGGCGGCCGCTGACAGCTGCCCGTCGGGCTCAAGCGGCCCGGACGGTGTGCAGGAAGTCTGCGACCTCCCGAGTGAGCTGCGCCGATTGCCGCGACAGCGCGGAGGCCGCGTCCAGCACTTGATGGGCGGCCGTGCCGGTCTGCTCCGCGGCCTCGGCCACGCCGGTGATGTTCGTGGTCACCTCGTCCGTCCCGCTCGCCGCCTGGCTGACGTTGCGCACGATCTCCTGGGTCGCCGCGCCCTGCTCCTCCACCGCCGCCGCCACCGCGCCGGTCACCTGGTTGATGTCGCGGATGCGCGTGACGATCCCGCCGATCGCCTGCGTGGCGTGGTCGGTCGAACCCTGGATCCGGCCGATCAGGCCGGTGATCTCTTCGGTGACGCGCCCGGTCTGGGCAGCCAGTTCCTTCACCTCGGAGGCCACGACCGCGAAGCCCCGCCCCGCATCGCCGGCGCGGGCGGCCTCGATCGTCGCGTTCAGGGCGAGGAGGTTGGTCTGAGCCGCGATGCTGGAGATCAGCCCGACCGCGTCGCCGATCTTCGCGACGGCCTGGGCCAGGTCCTGCACCAGATGGCCGGTCTGGTCCGCCTCGCCGACCGCCGCCTGCGCCAGGGTGGTCGAGCCCTCCACCTGCCCGGCAATCTCCCGGACGCTGGCACCGAGCTGCTCCGCGGCGGCCGCGACCGTGCGAACGTTGGTGGCCGCCTCCTCGGCGGCGGCCGCGACGCTGGTCGATTGCGCCGCCGCCTGGGTCGCGCTCGCCGTCAGGGTCTGGGCCGTGGCCTCCAGCTCCGTGGCCGAGGACGAGACCATGCCGACGATCGCCCCCACAGCCTGCTCGAAGCCGTCGGCCAACGCGACCATCGCGCGCCTGCGCTCGGAGGCGGCGGCCTCGTCGGCCATGCGCTTCGCCTCGGCCTGGTCGCGCGCTCGCTGCGCCACCAGCGCCTTGATGCCTTCGACGGCCCGGCCGACCAGCCCGATCTCGTCACTGCGCCGGGCCTCGGCGATCTCGGCATCGAGCTCGCCCTGGCTCATGCGCTGCAGGACGCCGACCAAGCGGTTCAGCGGGCGCGAGACGGTGAGCGTCATCAGCCGGCCGACCACGATGCCGAGCACGAGCAGAACCAGCAGGGTAGCCGCCGCCAGGTTCGTCGCCAGTGCCGTAGTCGGAGCCAACGCCTCGGCGCTGTCGACCGAGAGGGCGATGTACCAGTCGAGCGACGGGGGCAGGTTCGGGACGCGGGCGAAGG
Organism: Methylobacterium sp. WL7; assembly: GCF_008040085.1. Taxonomy (NCBI): domain Bacteria; kingdom Pseudomonadati; phylum Pseudomonadota; class Alphaproteobacteria; order Hyphomicrobiales; family Methylobacteriaceae; genus Methylobacterium; species Methylobacterium sp. WL7. Next base: position 34,263 of record NZ_VRVG01000052.1, read on the forward strand.
CGGTGAAGGTCGCCCGGTCGCCCTCCCGCGTCTCGGCCAAGCCACCGCCGATCTTCGGGAGCGGCCCGGCAATCAGGTCCGAGAGAGGCTTGCCGATCAGCTCTGGGCGCGGATGGACCAGTACCGTTCCGCCGCCCGACACCAGGTAGGCGTAGCTTTTGCCGCCCGCTGCGACCTCTGCAATCATCCGGGTCAGGGCCGAGCTGTCGAAATCGCCTCCGATGACACCGAGGATCGCTCGATCCTCACCGAAGATTGGCCCCGCGGCGGTGATGGTGATGACGTTGGTTCCGGCATCGGTGTAGGGCTCGGTCAAGACAGCTTGCCCCGCCGCCATGGCATCCTTGTACCAGGGACGTTGCCGCGGATCGTAGCCGGCGGGCAGCTCGGATTGAGGCATCTCCGTGTAGAAGCCGTCCGGACGGCCGAGATAGGCACTTATGAAGAGGTCTCGCGCCATCGGCAGACCGAGGACGTCGTTCGCCTTCGGCCCGACGCCGACGAGCGCGATCTGCTGCGCCATGAGCTGCGTCACTTCGAGCTTGCCGCGCAACCAGTTCCCCACGCTCCGCGCCGATGCGGCGCTCAAGCTCGCCATGTTGGCATCGAGGTTGGCCCGCAGGGCGGTGGATTGCGTGGCGTAGAGATAGGCGGAACTCGCCCCGAAGGCGGCACAGACCACACCGAGGATCAGGAGTATGGCGCGGCCGGATACACCGAGGCGCGGGCGCCAGCCGCGCGCAAGTCGAGCCGCGTTGAGTCCCTGTCTCGACATGCCTTGCCCTCATCAGCCGATAATCGATCGATCACCCCGCAGGTACCGCACCCATAAACCGACACCAAATCCTATTGTCGATCACTGGAATACTGTCCGCGGGCACCGGACGTTCGATTTACATCGAGGCGCCGCAGCTGCTGATTCAGAGGCATCAACCGTGCCGACCGCTCTGCTATCCTTCACAGCTTTCGGTCGTCTTGCAATCGCTTGCTGCGCATCGCAGTGAGCACCAAGGCATTCTTGAAATCTCTTATTGCGCATTTTACCGCCGGGATTCTTCATCCCGGCGGTGAAGGTTTTCAGCGCCGTACACTTGAGCGCGAAGAGAGGCGACTATCCAGCAACTTACGCAGGAATCACGTCGACGATCTCGTAGGTATCGGGATCGATGATTACGATGTCGTCGCGCACGAGGACGAAGTCGTAGCCTTCGTACTCCGGCACGATCTCGATGATCGCGGGCGGCAGCCGGTGAAGCCTTACGGAGCGCGGAATTGCCGTTCCGATCGCGAGTCCGAACGCGACGTCGCGCAGCGGCGAGACGCCGAGCCGGGTGATCGAGCCGCGGAACTCCGTGCGCTGACGGGTGTCCAGACGACCGACCGCACCGCGGGCCGAACCGCCGCCGCGACCGCCGCGGACACCGTCGCGCCCACCACGATCGCCCCGCTCACCTGCCGCGCCGCGATCGCCGCGCTGGTTGGGGCCGGTCTCGTCCCGGCCGCCGCGATCGCCGCGCTGGCCCGGGCCGGTCTCGTCACGCCCGCCGCGATCGCCGCGCTGGCCCGGGCCGGTCTCGTCACGCCCGCCGCGCTGCTCGGCCGGGCC
>NZ_VRVG01000053.1:0-35365 GCF_008040085.1 Methylobacterium sp. WL7
AGGCCGGCGCCGGCCGCGATCCGCTCGGCGGCCGCCCGCGCCCCCTCCCCCAAGCCCGCGGTCGCGCCGCCGGCCCCCAGGGCGAGGCACTTCTCGAAGCGGTCGCGCTCGGCCGGCGTCATGATGGGTCCCGGATCGACAGATTCGTCGGTGTCTTAGAACCTGCCGGCGGCTCTGTCCCGTGCGCTCCCGTCACCGGTTGTTCAGGAGCGCGCGGGCCAGGAGGTGCAGGGTCGCCCCGAGGCCGAGCGCGCAGGTCGAGACCACGAGCACCTGAAGCCCGCTGATGCCGGGACGCGGGCCGAAGCTGTAGGCCAGCAGCGAGCCGCAGGAGCCGGCCGAGACGACGCCGGACGCGATGGTGTTGAGCCACGTCGCCGACAGGCGGCGCCGTTCATCGTTGATGTCGCCCATGGCCGGCTCCCGTACGGGCGAATCCGTGTTTATATTCATAACAAAGGAAATATTACCAGAAATTGCATTCGGCCGCAAGGCGTCGATGCCGTTGCGGCTTGGTCAGCCGTCTCCTCCGGGCCCGACCACCGCGCGCTCAGGCGGCCCCCGTCCGGCAGCGGGCATAGCCCCGGGAGATCAGCCGGCTCTGGAGAACCGCCCGTCGCTCGGCCTCGCCGAGATCGGTCAGGGCGTCCGTGATCGCGGCGACCAGGGCGGTCCAGGCGTCACCCCGGGCGGCACGATGATAGGCCAGCGCGATCGCCTCGGCCTCGCTGAGCCGAATCTCCACGGGCGGTTCGTGCGGGTTCGTGTGCATCGCCAATCCGTCCTGTTGAGAACATATAGCGAACAAAGCGTGGAAACCGCCGCGGTTCAACTCTTTCGCGGGCCCGGGCTGCGATTGCGGTGGAGGGCTGTTGATCGATGCCGGAAAGTCCAGCCGCGGCGCGGCCTTACGGCGTCCGCCCCGGGCGGCTCAGCCGGCCGCGACCGGCAGCAGCAGGGTGACGGTGGTGCCGCGCCCGGGCTCGGACTGGAGCTGAAGGTCGCCCGACCAGCCGAGCACCATGCTGCGGACGATCGCGAGCCCGAGGCCGGTGCCCTGGCCGCTCGCCTTGGTGGTGAAATACGGGTCCAGCGCGCGTGCCGCGACGTCGGCCGACATCCCGTGGCCGTCGTCTGTCACCCGGAGCCGCATCCGCGCTCCGGCGCCGGCCCAGTCGCCGCCGACCCGGTCGACCTCGATCCGCATGTCCTTCGCCCCGGCCTGCACGGCGTTCTGGAGCAGGTTCAGCAGGATCTGGGTCAGCTCGCCCTGGAGGGCCAGGACCTTGGTGTCTTGATCCCGGATCACCACCGCGAACGGCTCGCGCAGCATCGGCCGGATGAAGGTGCAGGACGTCGCCACGGCGGCCCCGAAGGCGAGGCTCTGGGGTGCGATCGTCTCCCGCCGGACATAGCCCAGGATGCCCTGGATGACGCCGACCGCCTGGATCGCGCAGGCCTCGACGGTCTCGAGGTCGGCGCGCTCGGGCGGCCGCCCCTCGGTCAGGTCGGCCAGCATGATCTCGGTCATCCCGCGCACGGGCTGGAGCAGGTTGTTGAGTTCGTGCGCCACCGAGCCGACGAACTGGCCGAGCGTCTCCAGCCGCTGCCGGTCCCGCTCGGTCCGGTCGCGCTCCTGCTGCCGATGCTGCTCGAGCAGGTCGATCTTGGTCCGGTAGGCCACCGCCGCCGAGACCATCAGGGCGCTCAGGCAGGCCGACATGCGCCGGATGATCTCCGGCCGGTTGATCGGCACGCCCCGGTCGGACAGCGCCAGCGCCGCGCCCTCATGCAGGCCGGCGATCTCGTCGAGGGAGATGTCGTCGGTGATCGCCAGGCGGCCGAGTTCCTCGATGTCGAGGAGTGGGGCCTCGTCGGCCGTGGCGACGTAGCGGGCCACGCCCTCGGTGTAGCGCGGCAGCAGGCTTTCCATGTGGCCTCACCCGCGGAAGGCGACGCACAGGACGGCGCAATCGTCGCTCGCGCGTCCGTGGCTGGCCATCAGGTCGGCGGCGAGCCGCTCGGGATCGCCGCGCAGGGACGGCGGATCGGCCTCCAGGTCCACCGGCCGGAGGCCGTCGGTCCACAGGACCAGGATGTCGGCGGGGACGAACGGCACGACGAGGGGCTTGAGCGGGCGCAGGCCAGCCCCGACGATCCCCGGCATGCCGTCGAACCGGAGCGTCCGCTCGGCGAACAGCGCGCCCTGGATGTTGCCGACCGCCGCCGTCGTGATGGTCCCGGCGGCGGGGTCGATCCGCACCAAGGCCGCCGCGGCGCCGCGGGTGTGGCGCATGGCCCGGTCGGCGGTGGCGAGCCGCTGCGTCGGCTCGACGCCCACCTGTCCCTCGACCAGGGCGAGCAGGCTCCGGGCGGCATGGTGGGCGTCCGGCCCGTGGCCGAGGCCGTCGACGATGCAGGCCAGCGTGGCGTCCCCCTCCTGCCACCAGGCGACCATGTCGCCGCACGCGGTCTCGCCGGGATAGGTCCGGGTCACCGCGGCGATCACGGGGGTCGGGAGCTGCGGACGCGCGCTCATGGCCGCCGCACCAGGCAGACGATCCGGGTCCCTTCCCCGACCTGCGACGTGATCGCGAAGGCGTCGACCAGGCGGCGCGTCCCCGGCAGGCCGCAGCCCAGGCCGCCGCGGGTCGAGTAGCCGTCCTCCATGGCCAGCGCCAGGTCGCGGATCCCCGGGCCGTCATCCTCGGCGACCAGCTCGATCACGGCCGCCCCGGTCGCATCCTGCGCGGTGAGGCGGATCAGGCCGCCGCGGTCCGTGTGGAGGACCAGGTTCATGGCGAGTTCGGAGACCGCCGTCGCCAGGCCGTGCGCCCGCACGGTGGTGAAGCCGTGCCGCAGCGCGAGCCGGCGGGCCTCCTGCCGGGCTTCGGCGGCGTCGATCTCGCTGGTCACCCTGACGGTCACCACGTCCGGCTCCGGACTCATCGGCGCCTCGTCATCCAGGTCCGGACCAGGGTGTGGCCCGGCCGGGTCTCGATCGTCATGTCGTCCATCAGCTTGTGCACGGCGGCGAGGCCGAGCCCGAGGCCGCCCCCGGTGGAATATCCGCGCGTCATCGCGCCGGTGACGTCGGCGATCCCGGGGCCCTGGTCCTCGACCTCGATCACGATGCTCCGCTCCTGGGCGGTGAGGCCGGTCAGGACGCGGCACGCGCCGCCGCCGGCATAGATCAGGGCGTTGCGGGTGAGTTCGGAGACGACCGTGGCCAGGCGGGTCTGGTCGACGGTGCCGAACCCGATCGCCGCCGCTGCGGCGCGGCTCGCCTGGCGGGCCCGCAGGATGTCGTCCTGGACCCGGATGTCGACGACCGCGCGCGTCGCGGTGCCGGACACCTCCGGCTCCTGTCCGTCGCGATCAGGCGGCCGGGACTTCGTCATGGCGACCTCCGCGGGACGCCATCAACCGACCGACCTTGGCCACGCCGCCCTCGAGATCGAAGGCGGTCTCCATGTCGATCATGCCCCGGCCCATCTCCACCAGGGTCAGGGCCACGGCGGGCTGCATCCCGGCCAGGACCGCGACCCCGCCCATGATCTTCACCATCTTGGCCGTCTCCGACAGGATCCGGGCCATGTAGGAATCCACGACGTCCGCGGCCGTGATGTCGATGACGAGACCGTCGGCCTTCCCGGCCTGGATCAGCGCGAGGGCGTCGATCTGGAGGTCCATCACCTGCTGGTCCGTCAGGTCGGCCGGCAGGGAGGTCAGGAGGACGCGGCCGAGCCGGAGGATGGGGACGCGCATCAGAGCATCGTCCCGGCCGGGCCCCTGGCGTTCTCGCCGAGGAGCCGGAAGGCTTCGGCCAGGCCGGCCCGCAGGGTCCCCCGGGTGATCATGCTCGACAGGTCCACGTCGAGCTTCACGAGGGTCTGCGCCGCGTCCGGACTGATGCCGGTGACGATCACCCGGGAGCCGAGCAGGCGCGCGGCCTCGACGGTCTTGGTCAGGTGCAGGGCGACGCGGCTGTCGATCACCGGCACGCCGGTCACGTCGAGGATCGCGATATGCGCCTCCTCGCGGGCGAGCGCCTCCAGCAGCCACTCCATCACCTGCCGGGCCCGCTGCGTGTCGATGATGCCGACGAGCGGCATCAGGATGATGTGGCGCCAGATCGGCAGGGCCGGGGTCGCCAGGTCGAGGAGGGCCCGGCCCTGGCGCTTGATGATCTCCTCGCGGGTCTCGACGAAGGTCGCGAAGGTGATGAGCGCCAGCTTGTCCACCGCCGCGTCCAGGGCGGCGCGCGCCTGGTCCGGCTCGGTGATCCCGTTGCCGGCCTCGCGGTTGAGCAGCCCCCCCGCGATCGCCTTCAGCGCCAGGATCAGCGTGGCGGTCTCCATCGGCGTCAGGCCGTCCCGGGCGCAGGCCGCGCTGATCGTGGCGGCCTGTTCCTCGAGGGTTCTGAAGGCCGCTCCGGCGCCCTCGCCGTCGCTGGCGAGGAAGTAGGCCGTGAGCTTCTCGACCAGCGTGCCCAGTTCGAGCTTGAGCAGCTGCAGCGAGGCCGGCCGGGCCGCCGGGGCGGCGTCGCGCAGGTGCGCGAGCCAGGCGTCCAGCACGCCCGCCCGGTTCTGGAGAAGGATTTGTCCGACGCCGTGCATGAGTTCGGTCATTCCTTGGCGGCCGATGGGGCGAGGGCGGAGACGGCGGCCAGGAGCTCCTGCATGCCGACCGGCTTCATGAGCACGCGGTCGGCGCCGACGCGCGCGGCCTCCTCCATCGAGAAGAGCTGCGGCGCCCGCGGGGCGCCGCCGGTGATCGCGATGATCGGCAGGCCGGGCCTGTTCGCCTTGACCCAGCCGATCAGCGTCAGGCCGTCCCGGCCGGGCATCCACAGGTCGGTGACGAGGAGGTCGAACGGCCGGCCGCTCAGCAGCGTCTCCGCCTCGGCGGCGGAGCCGCATTCCTCGACCCGGTGCTGACCGCGCTCGAGAAACCGCCGGACCGTCATCCTGACGACCGGCACGTCATCCGTCAGGAGGATCGATGCCATCGATCAATCCTCCCGACGTGTCTGCTGGAGTTGCGCATCGGAAGACCTGATTAAAGGACGCATGCGCGTTAGTAATATTCGTATGTCACCAATTCCTAAAACAATTCGATATCGTTCGTGACATGCGCGTTGCTTTTCGGAGGTGAAGGACCTTCCGAGAGCGCGATATCTGCGAAAGACTTAACGTCGGGCCAAGATTTCGTCAAGGGATTCGATAGATCCAGCGCGTGGAGATGCGTGCGCGCCGCCGCGAAAATACCTTCGAGATGCTGAAGACGCTGCCGCGTGACGTCCTGAAACTGGATCGAGCCGATCAGCCGGACGATCGGCTGCGCGATGCGGGCGCTCTCGTCCTGGACCTTCACCAGCGTGTCGCGCTGATGGGCGACCAGGCGCTCCATGTTCTCGGTCAGGCTGGCGATCGCCGCGGCGATCTTCATCAATTCCCCGCGCTCATCTTCGACCCGGTTCGTCACCAGGGTGGAGAAGTTCTCCCGGATGGATTCGCGTAAGGCGGCGAGGTCCCGGGCGATCCGGGTCGCGGTGTCGGCCGAGGCGTTGGAGAGTTCCTTGACCTCCTTGGCGACCACGGCGAAGCCCGCGCCGGCCTTCTCGGCCCGGGCCGCCTCGATCGTGGCGTTCAGGGCGAGCAGGTTGGTCTGGCGGGCGATGGTCTGCACGCCGTCGGTGGCCCGGGTCAGCTGCGCGGTGGCGACGTCGAGCTCGTCGAGCCGCTGCCGGCACTCCACCACGTCCTGGTCGCGCCGGACCAGGAAGTCGCCGATCAGCTGGCGGTTCGCGGTGAGCTGCTGGTCGGTCTGGTCGACGATCTCGATCACCCGGGCGTTGGAGCCGGACAGGTCGAGGAAGGACAGCAGCTCGGTCATCGCGCCGTCGACCTCGCGCAGGCTGGTCATGATGTCGTAGGCGGCGGCCTCGGTCTCGACGGTGACCGAGGCGGTGTCGGTGGCGGCGCGTTCGAACAGCCGGTCGTAGACCGCGAGATGCTCGGCCAGGGCGGCCTGGATCTCCGCGGGTTCCGCCCCGGCCGGCCCGGCGGGCCCATCCCGCCGACCCTCCGGGGATGGCACCGCCTCCGCCGGCATGGTCTCCGGGGATCCGGGCGCCTCCGGGCCGGCCGGCGGGCGTGCCGCCGCTGCGGCGGCCCGACCGGCGGCCCAGCTGGTTCCCCAGGTCGCCGCGAAGCCGACCGCCGCGATGGCGGCGACGCCCGGCACGGGGCCGAACGCGGCCGTGCCGACGGCGGCGAGCGCCACGGCGGCCAGCACGGCGCAGAGCGGGCCGAGCCATCGGATCGCGTGCGGCGGCATCGCCCAGGCCATGGTCAGGCTCCGGGAACGAGTTGGCAGATCACCTTGAGCAGGGCTTCGGGATCCACCGGCTTGACGATCCAGCCCGTGGCGCCCGCCGACTTGGCCTCGTTGCGCTTGTCCTGCTGGGACTCGGTGGTCAGCATCAGGATCGGGATGAACTGCAGGCCCGGGAGCTTGCGGACCCGGCGGATGAGGTCGATGCCGTTCATCGCCCCCATGTTCAGGTCGGTGATCAGCAGGTTCGGCTTGGTGCCCGCCTGCAGGGTCGCCAGGGCCTGCTCGCCGCTGGCGGCCTTCACGACGCCGAGGCCGGCCTTGCTCAGGATGCCCTCAATGCTCATCAGCATCGTGGGTGAGTCGTCAACAATCATGATCGTCGTGGCCAACATGGTCTCCTAGGGTGCTGCGTGGGATGCGGGCGCCGCGCCGGGCCGCCAGAAGGCGGCCAGCTCGTCGGCCAGCAGGCCGTAATCGGCCGCGCCGCGGCTGGACGGGGCGTAGGCCTGGATCGGTTTGCGGACGGCGAACGCCTCCGCCAGTCGGATGTCGGTCCGGATCCCGGTGAGCACGCGCTCGATCCCGAATTCCCGGGCGATCTCCTGCATCGTCTCGCGGTGGTGGGTGGTGTGCACGTTCAGCATCACCGGCAGCAGGCCGACCACCGTCAGGTCGCTGTTCACCGTGGTGGCGATGCGGAAGAACAGCCGCGCCAGCTGCCGCACCCCCTCGGCCGACAGGGCGTGCGGGATCATCGGGACGAGCACGCCGTCGGCCGCCGCCAGGGCGTTGACCAGGATCATGTCCAGCGAGGGCGGCGTGTCGACGATCACGAGGTCGAAGCGCGCCGCGATCTCCGGCGCGCGCAGGCAGCGCTGTAGGGCCGAGACGCTGCGGTCCACGGCCGTGGTGCCGTCGAACAGCTGGTCGGCGGGGGCGACCGACACGCCCGCGAAGGCGGTGGACCGGATGGCATCCTGCAGGTCGAAAGCCGGATCCGTGAAGATGTGGTGGGCGGTCGGCGCGTCGCGCTCCGGCACGATGCCGAAGCCCAGCCCGGCATGGCCCTGCGTATCGAGGTCGATCAGCAGCGTGCGCCGGCCGCGGGCACCGCATTCCGCGGCCAGGTTGACCGAGGTCGTCGACTTGCCGCTGCCGCCCTTCCGGTTCGAGATGGCCAGGATCGTGGTCAAGCGGCCGCCCCGGGCGCCGGCGGGGCGGCCTCCGCGGCTCCTTGCAGGAACGGCATCACGAGCGCGGCCAGCGCCGGGTCGGCGGGCGGCGTGAGGGCGGCCGGCCGCGCGGCGGCCAGGACCTGCAGGATCGCGGCGTGGAGCCCGAGGCACTTGGTCAGCACGACCTTGTGGGGGCCCGGCTTGCGCAGGGCCTCCAGCAGCGGCAGCGCCTCCTCGACGGTGCAGTGCCCTTCGAGGTGGACGGTCTTGCGGGCGATCCGGATGGCCATCACAGCAGCTCCCTGAGATCGAGGACCAGGAGGACCCGGCCGTCCCCCAGCAGCGTGGTGCCGGCATAGCCGCGGATGCCGGCCAGGACGCCCTCCAGGGGCTTCAGGATCACGTCCATCCCCTCCCGGAAGTTTTCGATGATCAGCCCGACCCGCCGGCCGTTGACGTGGCAGACCAGGACGGCGGCGTCGGCCTCGTCCTGGGTCTGCTGCTGCTGTTGCTCGGGCAGGTGCAGCAGGCGCGACAGGCGCAGCAGCGGGATGATCGTCTCGCGCAGCACGAAGGTCTCGGCCTTCTTGATCCTGCGGATGTGCGCGCGCGGCACCCGCACGGTCTCGACGATCATGTCCATCGGCACGCCGTAGAGGCTGCCGGCGGCCTCCACGATCATGATCCGGGTGACCGCCATGCTGAGCGGCAGGGCCAGGCGCGTCGTCGTCCCCTCGCCGAGGCGGGAGCTCACCGAGACCTGGCCGCCGAGCTTCTCCACGGTGGTCAGCACCACGTCCATGCCGACCCCGCGGCCGGACAGGTCCGAGATCTCCGCCGCCGTCGAGAAGCCCGGGCGGTAGATCAGGTTGATCGCCTCCTGGTCGGACAGGCGGTCCGCCTCCTCCTGGCCGATCACGCCCTTGGCGATGGCGGCGGCGCGGATCCGGGCCGGGTCGATCCCGCGGCCGTTGTCCTGGACCTCGATGACGACGCTGTCGGCCTCCTGGCGGGCCTTGAGCAGGATGCGCGCCGTCGCCGACTTGCCCGCCGCCCGGCGCTCGTCCGGCGATTCGATGCCGTGATCGAGGGAGTTGCGGACGATGTGCAGCAGGGGGTCGCCCAGCGCCTCGATGATGGTCTTGTCGGCCGCCGTGTCCTCGCCTTCGAGGGCGAGGTCGATCCGCTTGCCGAGCTTGCGCGCGAGGTCGCGCACCAGCCGGGGGAACCGGTCGAAGATCTCGGCCACCGGCAGCATGCGGACCTGCATGATCGCGCCCTGCATCTCCTGGGCGAGCCGGTCGATGACCGCGTACTGCTCCTTGATCTCGCGGGACATCTCCCGCGAGGCGTAGGTCTCCTCCGCCCGCTTGGCGAGGAACGGCAGGGCGTTCTTCGAGACGACGAGTTCGCCGATCAGGTTCATCAGCAGGTCGATCTTGGCCTGGTCGACCTTCAGGGATTTTGGGGCGATGCGGCCCTCGGGCTCCTTGCCGGCGGCAGCTGCGACCGGCGCGGCCTCCTCGGCGAAGGTCTGCGGCAGCGTCCCGGCAGGGTCCGGCGCGGCCTCGGTGCGCTGGAGCGGGGCGCCGGCCAGCACGGCCGTGAGGGCGTCCAGCACGGGCGCCACCGAGCGGGCCTCCCGGGCCGCCTCCAGGGCCGCCTGGATCGCGGCGCGGTCGGCGTCGCGGCCGAGGCTGAGGAGCACGTTCCCCACCACGGTGCCGACCGAGGCGAGGCGATCCGCGTCGTAGCCGGTGCGCTCCAGGGCCCGGTGCTGGCTCATCAGGACGGAGCGGGCGAGGTCTTGCCGGGGATCTGCGGCTTGCGCGGCCGGCTCCGGCGCCGGCGCGGCCGGCGAGGGAACGGCCGGAGCCGGATCGAGCCGGCCCGAGCCGGCGGCCGCCACCAGCGCCGCCACGAGATCCGCATCGAGCTCTCCCGCCGACAGGGCGACGTCGAGCCAGTCCAGCGCCTGCCGGCGCCACAGTGTCGGCCCGGCGACGCTGCGCAGCGCCCCCACGGCCTTGCGCAGGTCGTCGTGGCGCCCGGCGGCCAGGAACGCCGACGCCGCCTCGCGGAAATCGTCCCAGATCGGACCGTCGCTGGCCGCGCCGTCGATCCGCACCAGGTCCCGGGGCCGCACGGCCGCGATGGTGACCTGGTCCAGCTCGTAGCGCATCGCCTGCTCGATCTCGGGCCGGGGCGCCGCACTCAGCAGGGCGAAGTGCAGGTTGCACTGGTAGGGGTCGAGATCCTCCAGCGGACCCCAGGGCTCGGCCGCCGCGATGTCGAGGGCGAGCGCGTCGGGCACCTGCTGGATCGTCAGCAGGGGATCGGTGCCGTTGAAGAAGCAGCCCGGCTCCGGCGCGTAGCGGACCAGATGCACGGCCTGGCCGCCGCAGGCGCGGCGGAACGCGTCCAGGCAGGCGGCGGCCGGCAGGCGGGCAAGAAAAGCCGGCGGCAGCGTCGCGACCCCCGCCGCGGACCCCGGATCGGCCGCCTGCCGCGCCTCCGCGACCGGCGCCCCCGCGTCGTCCTGTGATCCCAGGCGCTGGCGCAGCTGCGCGGCCATCCGGTGCGCGACCCCGTCGGCATCCGCCGGCAGGGCCGCGCGGCGCTCGAGCTCGTCGATCCACTGGCCGACCTGGTCCAGGCTGTCGAGCAGCATGTCGACCAGCGCCGAGTCGATCTGCAGCGCGTCGGACCGGACCTCCCCGAGGAGGTCCTCGGCGGCGTGGACCAGCCGGGTCAGGGCCATAGCGTCGAACAGGCCGGACGAGCCCTTGATCGTGTGGACCGCCCGGAACACCTCGTTGATCGCGGTCTCGTCCGTCGGGTTCCGCTCCAGCTTCAGCAGGCCGCTGGCCGAGACCTGCAGCAGCTCGCGCGCCTCCGGGATGAACCGGGCCAGCAGGGGGTTGGTCATGCCTGCGCGCCCGTCAGCAGGCGCGCGGTCTCGACCAGCAGCACGGGATCGGCCGGCTTGACGATGTAGAAGTTGGCGCCGACCGCGTAGGCCCGGTTCGCATCCGAGTCCGCGGCCTCGGTGCTGATCGTGACCACCGGGATCGCCTGGAGCGCGGGCTCGCGCCGGATCCGGGACACCAGCTCGTAGCCGTCCATCTTGGGCATGTTGATGTCGACGATCATCAGGTCGTAGCCGCCGAGCAGGGCCTTCTCCAGGCCCTCGACCCCGTTGGCGGCCTCCTCGACCACGAACCCGGCCCGGCCGAGCACGTCCTGGTAGAACATCCGCATGGTGATGCCGTCTTCGACGACAAGAATTCGTTTCCCGGACATGCCCGTCTCAATCCTGTTCGATCGGTCTTTGGTAGACGATCGTGTCGCCGAACTTGCGCGGCAGGAACATCGACGACATGCGGCTCATGCTCTCCGAATGACCCAGGCAGATGAACCCGCCCGGGATCAGGCATTCGTAGAGCGCCTCGACCGCGGCGCGTCGGGACGTGTCGTCGAAGTAGATCAGCAGGTTCCGACAGAAGATCACGTCCATCGCGCGGTAGCGGTGCATGTGGATCGGGTCGGACAGGTTGGCGATCGAGAACTCGATGGAGCTGCGCAGCTCCTCGTGGATCTCGAACTGGTCGTCGCCGAGCCGGCGGAAATACTTCTTGCGCAGCTCGGGCGACAGCCGCTGCAGGGAGCGGTTGCCGTAGATCCCCTTGCGGGCATCGGCCAGCACCCGGGAATCGATGTCCGACCCGGTGATCTCGATGGCGAAGTCGTCCGCCCGCGACCAGTTTTCGAGGATCTGGATCGCGATCGAGTAGGGCTCCTCCCCGGTCGAGCAGGGCATCGACCAGATCCGCAGCGTCGCGCCGGGCCGGCGCGTCCGGGTGATCTCGGGCAGGATGCCCCGAACCAGGGCATCGAACTGGTAGTCCTCGCGGAAGAAGTAGGTCTCGTTGACCGTCATCAGGTTGACGAGATGCTGCAGCTCCTCCCCCGACGCCTGGAAGCGCAGCAGGGTGAAGTAGGCCTTGAAGCTGTCGCTCCCGGTCTTGGCGATCCGCTCCAGGAGACGCTTCTCGACGAAATACTCCTTCTTGCCGCTGAACGAGATGCCCGTGCGGCGATAGAAATACTCGTAGAACTTCTCGTACTCGTCCTCGCTGATCTGGATCGCCGAGGCGGTCTGCCCGAGGGAACGGGAGGGCTGCTGCATCATGCGCCTCCGATCCGGCGGATCGCCGCGGCGGCCGCGAAGCGGATGAACGGCACCTCCGGGAAGCGCGCGGCCAGGGCCTGGAGCGGCGCGACGGCGCGCTCGTTGCCGATCTCCGCGAGGCCGTCCACCGCCGCCGCGCAGACGTTGATGTGGGGATCGTGCGCCACGACCTCGGCCAGCCAGTCCGGCGCCTTCGGGTGCGGCAGCAGGCTCAGCATGTTGACCGTCAGGATGCGGACGTCGCTGTCGGGATCGGCCAGCAGGTCGGCGACATGCGGCTCGACCTCGTCCGGCATCTCCTGAAGCGCCTCGATCGCGGCGTTGCGCAGCCCGCTATCCTCGCTGCGGAGCAGGGGCAGCAGGCCCTCGACCACCGCGGGGGACTTGAGGCGGATCAGCGTCGTCAGGATCACGGCGCGGACGCTGGCGGCGGGCTCGCGGCCGAGATGCGCGCACAGGAGCGGCCCGGCCTCCGGGAAGGCGCCGAGTTCGCGGGCGGCCCGGCGCCGCTCGCCGCCTTCGGGCGAGGCGAGGGCGGCCGTGAGCGCGGCGAGATCCGCGTGCGGCGGCGCCCCGGCGTCGGCCGTCGGGGGCAGGGTCGGTTTCTTAAGGGCCACGGCGGCGTTCCCCGGCTCGAGCGCCGGCTTCCGGGGCACGGAGCCACCCGACGAGCTGCTCTGCGATCGCGTCGCACGGCAGGACCAGGCTGGCCCCGCCGCGCTTGATGAGTTCGTGCGGCATGCCGAAGACGATGCTGGTGTCCTCGTCCTGCGCGATGGTCATGCCGCCGCCGGCCCGCACCCGGGCCATCGCCTCGGCGCCGTCGTCGCCCATCCCGGTAAGCTGCACGGCGATCAGCCGGTTGGCCGGGAGATGCGCCAGGGCGCTCTCGACCATGCGGGTGACGCTGGGATGCCAGATATGCTCGTTGCTCTGCGGCAGCGGCGTCGCGGAGTAGCCCGTGCCCCGGCGGGTGACGACGAGGTCGGCATCCCCCTTGGCGATGTAGACCGTGCCGGGCTCGATCGGCATCTGCCGGGCGACCTCCACCACCGAGACGGCGCAGAGGTCGTTCAGCCGGCGGGCGAAGACGCCGGTGAAGCTGCTCGGCATGTGCTGCGCGACCAGGACCGGCCAGGGGAAGTCCTTCGGCAGGCGGGGCAGGATCTCCTCCAGCACGCCGGGCCCCCCCGTGGACACGCCCACCAGCACCAGCCCGGGCGGCCCCCCGCGCGCGAAGAAGACCCGGGGCGGCGGCTCCGGCGTGGCGCGTTGGCGCTGGGCGGCCAGGCGCCCGCGCAGGCCGGTGCTGCGGCGGACCCGGGTGGTCGCGGCGCTGCGGATCTTCATCAGGAGTTCGCGGTGGATCCGGTCGATCGACAGGGAGATCGTGCCGCCGGGCTTCTGCACGAAGTCCACCGCCCCGAGGCTCAGCGCCTGCAGGGTCGTCTCGGCACCTTGCTCGGTCAGCGACGAGACCATCACCACCGGCCGCGGATCCTCGCTCATGATCCGCGACAGGCAGGTGATCCCGTCCATCTCGGGCATGTTGACGTCGAGGGTGATCACGTGCGGATCGAAGGTCCGCAGCGCCTCCAGGACCTCGACGCCGTTGCGGGCCGTCTGGACCGTGAAGCCGCCCGCCGACTCGAGGAGCTGCGTGAGGTGCCTGCGCATCAACGCGGAATCATCGGCCACGAGGGCTCGGATCATGCGGGGTCTCGCCAGGGTGACGGAATGAGGGGGCGTCGGGCCGGGCCGGGGCCCGGACCCGCGCTCAATGGGTGCTGAGCCGGACGGCGGCGGCTTCCTGGGTGTCCAGGAGCTGCATCGTGTCGAGCAGCAGCACCATGCGCTTCTGGCTCTCCAGGTTGGCGACCCGGCGGATCAGGCGCGTCTGCGCGTCCGACAGGTTGGGCGCCTCGCCGATCGCCTTGGCCGAGATCCGCATCACCTCCGAGACCGAATCGACGATGAAGCCGGTCTGGACGCCGCGGACGGTGAAGACCATGATCCGCTGGCGGTCGTTGCGCTCCGCCTCGGCGAGGTTGAAGCGGCGGCGCTGGTCCACCACCGGCAGCACGATGCCGCGCAGGTTGATCACCCCCTCCACGAAGGACGGCGCCTTCGGGATCCGGGTCAGCTCGTCCGGCACCCGGACGATCTCCTGCACGGCCTCGATCGGCACGCCGTATTCCTCGCCCATCAGGCGGAACACCACGAACTGCTCCTCGTCGGCGGCGTCCTGGCGCTCGTCCCCGTCCTGTCGTCCGTCGGCGCTCATGCCCTCGTTCTCCGTGGCGGCGAGCTTGCGCAGCTCGGTGGTGTCGAACATCTTCTCGACCGACAGGACGGAGACCAGCCGCCGTCCCTCCTGCAGCCGGCAGATCGCCTGGATCTCGTCCATGCCGCCGTCCTGGGACAGCAGGGCCGGCATCGCCTCGACGAGGTTGCGGCTGACCCGCAGCACCTCCTTGACGCTGTCCATCACGACGCCGACCGACAGGGTGCCGCCCTCGCCCAGCGACACCACCACGACCTTGTTGGTCTCGCTGAATTCCTTGGCCTGCAGGCCGAACATCTCGCGTAACGACACGAGCGGCAGCAGGCGGTTGCGCAGGGTGATCACCCCGAGCACGTGGGCGGGCGCGTTCGGGACGTGGGTGAGGCGCTCGGGCAGCTGCACGATCTCCTGCACCCGCTCGATCGGGAAGGCGTATTCCTGCCCCGCCACCTCGAAGCTCACGAGCTGGTCCTCGTCGGCCTCGACCTCGGCCCGGGCGGACGAAGCCGCGTCGGCGGCCTGCACCTGGCCGGCGGCCCGGCGGACCTTTGTGGCGATCTGGCTGAACTCGCGGCTCACCAGCTGGGCCGCGTCCAGGATCATCACCATGGACCGGCCGTCCTCGCCCTTGATCATCCCGGTCAGGAGGCTGGTGTCGACGCTGCCCTCGATCGCCGAGGTCGGCTCGATCCGGTCGGGATCGACGGTCACGACGTTGGCCATCCGGTCGACCACGAGGCCGATCGGATTGCCCTGGTCGAGCACCACCACCCGGGTGGCGTCGTCGTTCAGCACCGGCGGGAAGGCGAACACGTCCCGGAGGTTGAGGACCGGCAGGACCGTGCCGCGCAGGTTGGCCAGCCCCAGCAGCGAGGGGGGGCTGAATGGCACCCGCACCACCTCGGGGATCCGGATGATCTCCTGCACGTCGGCCAGCGCGACGGCGAACATCTCCGTCTCGACGTGGAAGATCACGAACTGACGGGCCTCGCTGCGGCCCTCCGCCAGTTCGGGCCGCGCGGCGGCGTCGGCCAGATCGGGCGTGAACCCGGAATCCAGCGCCTGCACCGCCTGAGCTGCTGCGTTTGCCATGGTCGGTCTCTCGCTCCCCGGGCGGTTCGGCTCAGGCGGCCTGAAGCTCGTCGGCGAGCGAGGCGATCTCCTCGATCGCGGCGGCGAGCTGCTCGGCGCCCTTGCCCTGCTCGCTGGCGGCGATCCCGGCCTCCGCGGAGGTCCGCGCCGCCTGCTGGGCCGCGGCGGCGACCTGCTCGATCGCGGTCTGGACCTCACGGACCATGCGGGTGATGCCGTCGGCGCCGGTCAGGATCTCCCGGTTGCCGCCCAGCACCTCGGCCATGTCCTTGATCACGGTGTCGAAGTTGCGGGAGATGGCGCCGCTCTTCTCGACCTCGCTGGCGGCTCCGTCGGCGATCTCCTGGATATCGCCGCGCACGAACACGATCGTGTCCTGGATGGCCTTGACCGTGTCCTTGATCCGCTCGGCGTTCTCGGCGGAATCCCGGGCGAGGTTGCGGATGTCCGTCGAGACGACGGCGAACCCCTTGCCGAACTCGCCGGCGCGGGCCGCCTCGACCGAGCCGTTGACCGCCAGCATGTTGGTCTGGATCGAGACCGTGGTGATCGCGTCCACGATCTTGTCGATGCGCCGGCTGACCTGCTCCAGGGCGGCGACCTGATCGCGGCTGACGCGGCCCGCCTCGACGGATTGCTGCAGGCCCTCCATCATCGCGTCGACCAGGGTCTTGTTCTCGGCCAGCGACTCCGAGATCACCTGCGCCTTCTCCACGGCGGCGGCCGCCAGGGTCTGGGTCACCTGGGCGCGCCGCTCGATCTGCGCGATCGCCGCCGAGGATTGCTGGGTCGCGGCCGATTGCTGCTGCGCCCCCTTGGTGATCTCGTCGAGGGCGATCGTGACCTGTCCGGCGGCGCGGTTGATCTCCTCGACGGCGCTGGACAGCTCTTCCGCCGCGGAGGCGACCTCCTCGGCGCTCTTGCCGATGTTGGTGCTGTTCTTCAGCTCCTCGGCCAGGCCGGACAGCTCCTGGGCGGCGTCCTCGCTCTGCGACAGGGCCGTGGTCTGCTGCTCGACCATCTTGCTGGCCTCCTGACAGGCCGCGCTCTGCTCCTCGGCCGCGGCCGCGATGATCTCCGCGCCCTTCTGCGCCTCCGTGGCCGCGGTGGCCGATTCCTCGGCGGCGCTGGCCAGCTCGTTGCAGCTCTCGATGATCTCGGCCATGTCGGTGCGGACCCGCGCGAGCTGGCCGCTGACCGCCCGGCCGGTCTCGACCTGGGAGCGGGCCGAGGTCGCCGACTGGCTGATCCCGTCGGCCGCGACCTTCACGTCGGCCTGGATCTGCGCCACGAGCGCCTGGATGTCGCGGGCGGATTTTTCGCTGGTCTCGGCCAGGGTGCGCACCTCGTCGGCGACCACCGCGAAGCCCTTGCCGTGCTGGCCGGCCCGGGCCGCCTCGATGGCGGCGTTCAGCGCCAGCAGGTTGGTCTGGTCGGCGATCCGGGCGACCGCCTTCACGATCTCGCCGATGGCGCTGGCCTGCCGGTCGAGCTCCTCGACCAGCTTCACCGAGGCCTCCTGGCGCTCGGAGGCCTTGACGATGGCCGCGACCGACGCGCCGATCTGCGCGGCGGTCTCGACCACGAGACCGGACAGGGCCTCGGTCTTGCGCAGCGAGTTGGTGGCGTTCTCCTTGGCGGCCTGGATCAGGACCCCGCCCTGGTTCACCGCCTTCATGGTCTCCTGGGCGGCGCCCGCGGCCTCCTCGGCGCCGACGCCGATCTGCTCGGAGGCCTTGCGCAGCTCCTCGGCCGCGGCCGCCGCCTCGGCGATCCCGCTGGACAGCTCGGCGGTGGCCGAGGCGATCCGCTCGGCGGCCTTCTGCTGGCGCGCGAAGGTCCGGGCCTTGCGCTTCTCCGCCTCGGCGACGAGGTGCGATCGACCCGGGGAGGCCGACACGCTCTCCCGGGGGGCGGTCGCGGCCGGGATGGAGTGGATGGCGGATTTCTTCGCGAGAGCCATGTGTCGACGCCTTGGTATCGGGGTCAAAGGGTTTCCCGGTCCTCGGGAGGAGCCGGTGTGTTGGTATTCAGATCGGCATGTGACGGGTGTGCTGGTTTTCGGGTCGAACCGAGATGTTGTTTGCTGGTATAAACTACAATTTGATTTAGTGCCTGATCATGTGAATAGAATGTGACATACATAAACTAATGAGATCATAATTCTTATCCAAAATGCGTCGAGCCACAAGGTTTTTTCTGAATGAAATCTGCTCAGCGAATTACTTAAATTTTCCTCGACGCACTGGTCTTGATCAGAATCGGTTCATTTAGCCAACGGGTCCCTGGGCCGCTCCGGATCACTCGCGGAGACTGCGATGGCCTGGACGCGATCAAGAACTTTAAGTAGACGGCCCGTCGGCCGCTGGCGCCCGAGCCGACCGCCCGGACCTCACGGGATGGGGCGCCCGGGGTCATGCCGGCACCGCAGCGAAGCAATGCTCAGCTTGAGCTAGCGGAGAAGGTCGCGGCTGCGTTACAAGATCCGGGAATGGAATACTGTTCGGCGGGCATCGCCGCGCACTAAATATAGATCTTTATAGGGCCTGATCTGATCGTTAGATGCTGATTTTGAGTCATTTTAGATGAAGCATGATCCTGTTTCGGCGTTCGATAATGATAATCTTGCAGAGGAAATTCCGCTCTCGTCTTACCAGATGCTGAAGCTGGTCGAGGAGCGCGGCGGGGTCGGCTTCTGGTCGATCGAGATCGCGACCCGCCGGCTTTGGGGCTCCCAGGGATTCCACCGGGTGACCGGGCTTCCGCCCGCGGACGACCTGCGCAGCCTGTGCCGCCGGCTGATCCATCCCGACGACCAGGCCGCCCAGGCTGACCTTTGGGACCTGATCCAGCTCGGCCATGCGGTCGAACGGGAATTCCGGATCATCCGGCCCGACCAGACGGTCCGGTGGGTCGCCCTGAAGACGGACGTGGTGCTCGGGCCCGATGCGCGGCCCGCGCGCACGGACGGCGTCCTGCTCGACACGACGGCGACGCACGAGGCCCGGCAGATCGCGGCCTGGATGCAGGGTCGCCAGACCGGCGTCCTGCGCGCGATCACCGCCGCGACCTGGTCGGCCCATCCCGCCGGGGAGATCGAGATGGCGGCCGGCTGGGACCGCCTGACCGGGCAGACGGCCACCGAGATGGCCGGGCTCGGCTGGCTCGACGCGCTGCACCCCGACGACCGCCGGGCCGCCCAGGCCGCCTGGGAGGCCGCCCGGACCACCGGCGCGCCCTACCGCGCGGAGTACCGCATCCGCGGTGCGGACGGGGCGTACCGCCGGTTCAGCAGCCGGGGCGCGGCGCAGGCCGAGCCCGACGGGGCGGTGCGCGAATGGTTCGGCCTCGTGCTCGCCGTGCCGGACGACGCGCGGGACGCGGTGCCGGATGCCGCGATCGGGCCGCTGATCCGGGGGGCCCGGGCGGTCATCGGCTGGTCGATCCAGGACCTCGCCGCGGCCTCGGGGGTCTCGGGCTCCAGCGTCCGGCGGATGGAGGAGTTCGGCGAGGGCCCGCGTCCCAAGATCCGCCAGGCCGTCCGCCAGGCCTTCGAGAGCGCCGGGATCCGGTTCTCCACGATCGGCGCCGACCGGGTCGCCATCGAGGTCGATCTCGCGCGCTTCCCGCCAGCTTAGAGCGCTCGCCGCCGCAGTGGATGCCGGCTCTCGCGGCATCCGGCCGCAAAGCCGCCCGCCGGGCCGACGCGCGATGCGGGGCCTCTCGGACCGGGCCGTCGCCCCGCCCCCGGGAGCCGGTGTAGGCCATTCGTTAACGCCGGGTCTGCATCCATATCGGCACCGAAACCGTTGCGCGTGTCCGATTCGGCCGCCGGGGCAGCTGTCATGACCATCCTGAGCGTCATCTGCCTGGTGACCGGTGCGACCCTCGCGGGCATCGCCCCGAAGCGCTCCGTCCAGCAGGCGGCCCTGGAGAGCGCGGGCGGCAGCCTGATCGTGCTCGGGCTCGTGATCATCGGCGCGGGCCTGCCCCTGTTCGGCTGAAGCGGCGCCGCCGCACGTCCCGGCAGCGTCCCGATACCTGCGACCGCGACGGCTCTGTCGAGCCGGCTCGCGCAGCGCCATGATGGTCCGCGAGCATCGGAAAAACCGCGGCGGTCCTCGACGTCGGCATCGCCGTATCGACCGACCACGGGACGCGCTTCACGGCGCGTGTTCCAGTCTTGCGCCGTTCCCGCCCGGACGTGCCGCGATGATCGCGGCGAAAACCGGACAGATGAGACTGATGTCCGCGCAAGCTTATCCTGGACCGGAGGGCTCTGGTATTTGCCGCTGATCGCCCCTATGGTTCGATCTCTTCCATGTGTCTTTGTATTTTGAAGTGTTACAAAGAACGAAGCTGAGGCTTTCCAAAGATGTCCGGTCTGGACGGGGATGACGATCCGGGCGCGCGGGTCGCGGGCCGCGGGGATCCGCGGACCGGGGTTCGGGCGTTGCCCACGGGTGCGTTGGCCAAGGGAGGGTTGGCCAACGGAGGGTTGGCCTTGGGAGCGTCGGGCTTGGGAGCGTCGGGCTTGGACCGGGACGGCGAGATCGTCTCGGCGAGCCTCCTGCAGGGGCGCCGCGAGATCGTCATCCGCCATGCCGGCCAGCGGTACCGGCTCCGCATCACCGCCAACGACAAGCTGATCCTGACCAAATGACGCCATCCCCCGCCTGGTCGCGCCGCTCCCTCCTGGCCGCCGCCGCCGCGGCTGCGCTCGCCCCGCACGGTGGCGTCGCCAAGGCCGACCCGGCGCCGGCCGGCCGCATCGCCGCCCTCGGGGGCGCCGTCACCGAGATCCTGTATCGCCTCGGTGCCGGCCCGCGGATCGTCGCGGTCGACACCACCAGCCTGTATCCGCCCGAGGCCCTGCGCGAGAAGCCGAATGTCGGCTACCTGCGGGCGCTCTCGGCCGAGGGACTGCTCGCCTGCGGACCCGATCTGGTGATCGCCGCCGACGGCGCCGGCCCGCCCGCGGTGCTGGCGCAGCTGCGCGAGGCCGGCCTGCGCGTCGAGACCGTGACCGAGCCGCCGAACCCCGAGGGCGTCCTCGACAAGATCGCCGTCATCGGACGCCTGGCCGGCCTGGACCAGGAGGCCGGATCCCTCGCCGCCGAGGTCCGCGCCCGCTTCGCGGAGGTCGCGGCACGACGCGCGCGGATCGAGACGCCCGCCCGGGCGATCGTCGTCCTCTCCCTCCAGGGCGGCCGCACGGTGGTGGGCGGCACGGGGTCCACGGCCGACGGCATGCTGGCGCTCGCCGGCATCACCAACGCGGCCGCGGGCGTCGCCGGGTTCAAGCCGATGACCGACGAGGCCATCGTGGCCGCCGCCCCCGACGCCGTGGTGATGATGCAGAACGGCCCGGAGCCGCCCAAGCCCGAGACCGTGTTCGCCCCCGATTCGGCCCTGGGCCGGACCCCGGCCGGCGCGCAGGGCCGGCTGATCGCCATGGACGGCCTCTATCTACTCGGCTTCGGCCCGCGCACCCCCCAGGCGGCCGCCGAGCTGATGCGCGCGATCTACCCGGGCCTGCCGGGTGAGTGAGGGGGGCACGCCTGTCTTTCCTGCGCGGAGGCTGCGGGAGCCGCATGCCGGTCTCCACTGGCCGCAACGCGCTCCCTCTCCCGTGCGGGAGAGGGTTGGGGTGAGGGATGCGACCTCTCCGGAAAGATTTGATCCCTCACCCTGTCCCTCTCCCGCACGGGAGAGGGGACCCGCGCCTCAGCCGGAGAGGTGGGTATCCGGTGGTCCGCAGAGGGCGGAGAGGATGTCGCGTAAGGCGTCCCAAGTCGTGAGCGGGCCGCCATGATGCTGAACCGCCGCGCCGCCCTGCCGTGGGTGCTGGCGGCGCTCGCCGGGCTGATGCTCGCGGTCGCGCTGCTGTCGGTGAGCCTCGGGGCGATCCGGATCCCGCCGGAGCGGGTCCTGGCGGTGCTGGCCGGGGGCGGGAGGGAGCCGGCGCTGGCGCGCGATGCCCTGGTGGTGCTCAACATCCGGCTGCCCCGGACCCTGCTGGGGCTGATGATCGGCGCGGGGCTCGCGGTCTCGGGGGCGCTGATGCAGGGGCTGTTCCGCAACCCGCTGGCCGACCCAGCGCTGGTCGGGGTCTCGTCGGGGGCGGGCTTGGCCGCCGCCTGCATCATCGTGCTGGGCGACCGGCTGCTCGCCCATTTCGGCCTGCCGGGGCCGCTGCCCTATCTGGTCCTGCCGGCAGGCGCCTTCGTGGGGGGCCTGGGCGCGACCCTGATCCTGTACGGGCTGGCGACGCGCTCCGGGCGCACCGCGGTGGCGACGATGCTGCTCGCCGGCATCGCCCTGGGGGCGCTGAGCGGCGCGCTCACCGGCCTGCTGACCTATGCCAGCGACGACCGGCAGCTCCGCGACCTCACCTTCTGGTCGTTGGGAAGCCTCGGTGGCGCCACCTGGGGCAAGGTCGCGGCCTCGGCGCCGCTGATCCTGCCGGTGCTGCTCGCCGTGCCGTTCCTGGGCCGCGGCCTCAACGCGCTGGTGCTCGGGGAGGCGGAGGCGTTCCATCTCGGGATCCCGGTGGAGCGGTTGAAGCGCGCCTGCATCGTTCTGGTCGCCGTCGCGGTCGGCGCCAGCGTGGCGGGCGCCGGAGTGATCGGCTTCGTGGGCTTGGTGGTGCCGCACGCCCTGCGGTTGGCGATCGGCCCCGAGCACCGCCTGCTGCTCCCGGCCTCGGCGCTGCTCGGCGGCGCGTTCCTGGTGCTGGCCGACGTCGTCGCCCGGCTGGTGGCGGCCCCGGCCGAGCTCCCGATCGGGATCGTCACCGCCCTGGTCGGCGCACCGGTGTTCCTGTGGCTGCTGCTCGGCCGGGCGCGGGTCGCCGCCGATGCCTGAGCCGGCCCTGCTCTCCGCCCGCGACCTCACCGTCACGGTGGCCGGCCGCGACCTCGTGCGCGACGTGTCCCTGTCCGTGGCGGCCGGCTCCCTGCAGGTGATCGTCGGCCCGAACGGCGCCGGCAAGTCGACCCTGCTGCGCCTGCTCTGCGGCGAGCTGCGCCCGACACGCGGGCAGGTCGCCTACGGGGGCGAGGCGGTGGAGCGGATCCCGGCCTGGCGGCTCGCCGCGATGCGGGCGGTGCTGCCGCAGGCCGCGCGCCTCGCCTTCCCGTTCGCCGCCGCCGACGTGGCCCGGATCGGCCTCGACGGCATCGGGCGGGGCCTCAGGGCCCGCGACCGGGACGCGATCCTGGCCCGGGCCCTCGACCGGGCCGACGTCGCCCATCTCGCGACCCGGGCCTACCCGACCCTGTCGGGCGGCGAGCAGGCCCGGGTGCAGTTCGCCCGGGTGCTGTGCCAGATGGAGGCCGGCCGCACGGTCGCGGACGCCCAAGTGCTGTTCCTCGACGAGCCCACCGCGAGCCTCGACCTGAACCACCAGGGCGCGCTCCTCGACGCCGCCGCGGCGCTGGCGGCCTCGGGCGTCGCCGTGGTGGCGATCCTGCACGACCTCAACCTGGCGGCCGCCTACGCCGACACGCTGCTGGTGATCGAGGCCGGCCGGCTGGTCGCCACCGGGCGGCCCGCGAACGTGCTCCGCGACGACCTGATCGCCCGGGTGTTCGGGGTGCGCTGGCCGGTCGGAAAAATCCCCGGCCCGGACCAGCCGTTCATCCTGCCGCACCGGAATGTTGCCGGTCCGGATCAGCACGACGCTGGGCCTCCGGTTCCTCGGTAACCGCTTGGAACTCGGCACGCAGCTGAGCCTCGTCGCTGCGCGGACGAACCTGCCCGCGCACGAAGGACCCGGTCACAAGAAGCCTACGGGCTGGTGGATGTCTTCGCGTCCTACGATCTCGACGATCGCGTGAAGGCCGAGTTCATCGTCCAGAACGCCTTCGACAAGCGCTACCGGCAATATCTCGACGCCCTGGCGAGCCCGGGCCTGGTCGCCAAGGCGGCGCTCAGCCTCAAGTTCGCGACGCGATAACGCGGAGGGTGGCGGCCTCTGGTGCTTGGGGGCGTCCGCCCGGAGTGGATGTGAGTCGGTCAGCTCCCAAAAGCCTGTTTGACCGTCCTTCCCAATCCCCCCGTGCGCCGCTCGCCTCAGGCCCCGGCAGGCGCGCCGCATCCTGCCTCCGCTCACGGAAACGGCGGGGCTCTCACCCCGCCGCGGATCCGTTGCTTCGTGACCGGCCGCCCGTGCGGGCGTCGGCGCCCGTGCGGGCTTACAGGCCGAACAGGACTCCAGCCGAACCGGCCACCGTCATGGCGAGACCGCCCGCGAAGGCGCCGATCATCGCGTAAGAGAAACCCTTGAGGACCATAGCGTGCACCCCTTTCATCGTGCGGCGGGCCTCGGGTGAGGCCCTGAAAACCAACTGCAATGATGATGCCGGTTCGGCCGGGTGCGTGCGGTGCGATGAAACACGCTGCAATGCGGAACGATTTCGCGCGGGCACGATGCGAGCGGGCATGACGCGGGCCGGAATGGCCACGCCGGCGTTCGACCGCCCAGCCCGGCACCATCGGTGCGCCAGCCCGTGACCCCGCCGGAGGCTTGAGCCCCTTGGACGCCCGGGCTTACCGGTGCCGGGAGGGGTGATATTCCCGGTAGCTCAGGCCGAGCACCGCGGCGAGCAGCCCGGCGCCCCGGCACAGGGTGTAGAAGCCGCCGACCAGGGTGGCGGGCCGGAGCGACAGCCCGGCGATCCCGAGCCGGAGTGCGCCCCCGCCGAGGCGGGCCAGGCCCCGGGCCGCGTTGCTGAGCCGCCCGCTCACCGTCTCCGGCCGGAGGCGGCCGAGATAGGCCTCGACGCTGCCGCTGCGGTACCAGCGCGCCAGCAGCCAGCGCACCCGCATCCGGTGCGCCGGGATGCTGTCGTACACGATCGCGTCGGGCGCCCAGGCGATCCTGTGCCCGGCAAGCAGAAGCGACCGGAAGAAGATGGTGTCCTCGCCGCCCAGGGTGTTGAAGCGCATGTCGAAGGACAGGCCCAAAGCCGTCACCACCCGGAGGTCCAGCAGCGCGTTGGCCGTGTAGGCGTCCGCCACCATCCCGTCGCGGACCGGCAGGGTCTTGGCGAAGAATCCGCCGGTCGTCGCCCAGGCCGGGGGGACCCGGTCGAACAGCGGCACCACCGGGCCGACGCAGGCCGGGGCGCCGGTCCGCTGCGCCGTGTCGCGCAGGCTGCGCAGCCAGTCCCGGTCCGGCACCTCGTCGTCGTCGATCAGGGCGATCCAGTCGGCGCCGAGCGTGGCGGCCGCCGTGAGGCTGCGGTTGCGCACCGCCGCCAGGCCCCGGACCGCCTCCCGGGCGTAGGTGATCGGGAAGCGGCCCGCGGTGCGGTAGGCCTCCACCACCGGGATGGCGGCGTCGCTGCGGCCGTTGTCGACCACCAGGATCCGCAGGGCGGATTCGGCGAGGTCGCCGAGCCGCTGCCGGTCGATGGCCTTGAGCAGCAGCGCCAGGCCCGCCGGACGCTCGCAGGTGCAGATGCAGAGGCACAGGCGCATGGGGTTCACCGTGGTCCGGCCGGAAGGGCGTCCGGCATCGCGGGGCGCAGGCGCCTGCCGGCGCGCTTGCCGGCCGCCGCCATCAGCGAGCCGGTCAGGAACCGCCAGGCCCGGGGCCGGGCCAGCGCCAGGGCGGCGCCCCGGAGCCATCGGCCGCCCTGCGCGGCCTCGACCACCCGGGCGATGACCTGCGCGGTGGCGAGGCTGTCGCGATAGGCGCGGCTGGCCTGCCGGATCCCGGCGGAGCGCGCCCGGTGCCCGGCCAGGGCGCCGCCCTCGGCATAGGCCGCGAAGGCCGCGTCGAGGTGTTCGATGTCGGCGAGCCGCAGCCGATGGGACAGCGAGGCCGGCCCCCGCCGATACCCGTAGCCCGCGTAGGAACTCACCACGAAGCGGGCGCCTTCCGCGAGGGCCGCCACGCAGAACAGGAAGTCCTCGCCGACCCGGACCGTATCCACGTAGCGCAGGCCGTGCCGGCGCACGAAGTCGGCCCGCAGCATCGGCTTGAGATAGCCGAGCTTCACCCCCGGGGTGAGCATCCGGTTGCAGGTCAGGTACTGCGCGAGTTCGACCGTGAACAGGTAGGGCTCGCGGCCGCGATCCAGCATGCCGGCCCCGCCCGGATCGAAGGCCCCGGTGAAGGGGATCGGGTTGTCGGCGATGAGGTCGGCATCCGTGGCGGCGGCGAGATCCAGGAGCGTGCGGCTCCGGTCCGGGACGATCAGGTCGTCCGCGTCGAGGATCGCCACCCAGCGTCCCCGTGCGGCGGCCAGGGCGGCGTTCCGGGCGGCCGAGGGACCTCGCGGCGCGTGCGTTCCTGCGGCGTCGAGGGGGATCGGGCGGATGCGCGGGTCGGCCGCCGCCAGCCGCGCCAGCACGGAAGCGGTCCCGTCCGTCGACCCGTCGTCCACCACCAGGACCTCGACCGCGACGCCGGCCTGGTCGAGGGCCGAGCGGATCGCGGTCTCGATCCACGGGGCGGCATTGTGGGCGGCCATGAGGAACGAGATGTCCACGGGCGCGGTCCGCGCATCGGCCTCGATCTGCTTCGCCATCGCTCGTCCTGCCGCCGCCCCGGGGTTCGCGGTCTCCCGGGCCCTGGCCGACCATGGCGTGAAGCGCGCCCGGCGCACGACACTCAAAGGACGTAGGCGCGCGTCGCACCGTCCCTGGGCGGCGGATTTATTCGCGCCGGCCGGGATCCCCGACGGTGACCCGGGGGCCAGGGCAGGCGCAGCGCGGTACCGCCTTTCGCCACGCCGCCATGATCAAATGGGCAATGATCGATACCTATATTGTACGAGTGCGAGAAAATTCAGACATTATTGCAACGGACCAGGCGAAATCAGCTTTGATATTTATTAAACTTTATGTCTCCAGATGATTTCTGTCGGGCGCGTCGGGCCGCGCATCCAGGACGGGACGGCCCTCCGAGGGCATCAATCACGGGGGATCGTCTTTGCCCATCCGGTTCTACTTCGACGTCGAGAACGGCAGGGAGACGATCCGCGACCACGAGGGCGTGGACGCCACCGATCTGACCGAGGCCCTGGCCGAGGCGCGCAGCGTCATCCGGGAGATGGCGGACGACGTCTGCGCCCACAACCTCGGTGGCGGCTGGACGCTCGTGGTGCGGGACGCCGCCGGGATAGTGGTGGCGCGGTTGCCGATCAGCCGGAGCGCTGCCTCAGACGCCTGAGCGACTCGAGGCCGATCGCTCCGGCGGACGCTTCGGGCCAGATGACGAGAACGGCATCGTTGCCGAAAAAGACGGGCGCGATGTGCAAGGCGGGGTTCTCGGCTTTGAAGGCTTCGAGATAGGCGGGATCGCACTCGGTCCGCCTGACCGTTCCGATGTATTCGTTCTTGTCATTGTACATGTCGTAATACCCCGACACGATCTTGGCGCTCGGCGTGTCGATCGCATCCAGAATTTTGGCGGTCTTCTCCACGAACAGGGCATACGACATCGAATCGGGATTCTTGTATTCGCGCGGAATGGCCCTGGACAGGCCCTTGAAGAAGTCGATGCCCGTGAGGTGGCTTTCGGGGCGCCAGACCCAGCGCGTCGCCCCCAAGCCTTTCATGACCTCTGTGTAGTGCGCAGGTGTGTCCGCGATCGTCTGGGCGAAAACCTCGTCCGTGAGCATCGCGCTCTCGTCGATCCCGCCGACCAGGTGGACGTTGCCGGCGTGCCGCGGATGCTTGTGCAGCACCGACAGGATCGCATCGCTGGCCTGCGTCGACAGGGTCAGGGCGGAGCGCGGATCCAGCACCTGGAGCGCCGTCACGGCTGACAACGATACCGGATCGGTCTCAGCCTCCTCCTGTGCCGAGCGAGGCTTCACGGAGGTGTCGACCTGCAACAGCGTCAGCGCGGTGGATGGAGAGGACGTCACAGACCCGACCGCTGTCATTGCCCCGCCTCCGAACGGTTCCGCTCGGGCACGGAGACCGTGCCCTCCGCGTCGTGAAAGACATGCAGGCGGTTCTCGGACGCCATCATCGGTCCATCGACCCGCGACGCAGAGGCGGGGACGTTCCCGTCTCCGAGACCGCGCGATGGTGCGTTCTCGATCGACGACGCGTCAGATCGACGGATCTATCGATCCCTCCCGCATGCCCATACGCCCGCTTTGGCGGCCAAACCGCCGCGACTGGGCGCGACAGGTCAGGACCACGGTCGGGGAGGGGAGATCCCGCGTCAACGCCGCGCTCAGGATCATCATGATCCAGGACGAGCCGGCTCGCGGCTCCGTGCCTCGCTGACGTCCATAGGGAGCGCGAAGCTTTCACGAGTCAAGAAAAAGATGTCGCCCGGATCGAGATTTGGATTTTTCGGCTGTGCTTTCTGACAGATCTTGGGCGTTGCTGAGGCTTGTGCCGCCTCATGCCTGTGTCACGGCTGCGTATTTTCTATTCATATGCAGGGTCGATGCACGCCGCCATCGCGTGTGGCCCCCATTGGAACAGGGGCGCCTGCAAGCCGATTGCGCCACGCGGTCGCTTGTCCGGGCAAAATCCCGCCCGGCTACGCCCTTCGGAGGAGGCCCGCCCCGCCAAGGGTGGACGGCAGCCGCACCCCAGGCGGCGGATCCGGCGCGGGATCCCTCCTTTTGCGCGGCTGCGGCCGTCCCTCGCCCCGGGCGAACCGGTGGCATGGATCGGAGGCGCCGCGCCCCGGCGCGTGTCCGTGCGAGGCTCTCTCATGCGTCAACAGGTGACCCGTCGCGGGCGGACGATCGGAGGCGCGCTCGCGGCCGGCGGCGGCTACGGCGCCGGCTTCGATACCCTGCGCCTGGTGCTCGCGCTGCTGGTCATGCTGTTCCATGCCGGCGCCACGGTGGGCAGCACGCTCTGGACCGATACGCTGTCGCCGCTGACCGGCAGCCTCGTGCCGCTGTTCTTCGGCGTCAGCGGTTTCCTGGTCGCGGGAAGCGCGTCGCGGCTCCCGGCCGGACCGTTCCTGGTCAACCGCGCCGTGCGGATCCTGCCTGCCCTCACCGCCGTGACCCTGGTCACGGCCTTCGTCATCGGGCCGGTGTTTTCCACCGACGCCCCGGCGGCCTACTTCGCGCAGCCGGGGGTCTGGCAGTATTGCGCGAACAGCATCGGCCTGTTCCGCGCGCAGCTGCCCGGGGTGTTCACCCAGAACGGGCAGCCCGGCATCGTCAACGCCGCGCTCTGGACCCTCGCGTACGAACTCGCCTGCTACGGGCTGGCGGCGGCCCTGATCGTGGCGGGGCTGTTGCGGCGGCCCCGGGTGCTCCTGGCCGTACTCGTCGCCTTGGCGGTCACGCCCGCCCTGCTGGCCGCCTGCGGGGTGCTGCCCCTGTTCGAGCGGAACGGGCTGTTCCGCCTGTTCTTCCTCGGCCGCGGCGCGATCCTGTTCTCGACCTTCCTCAGCGGCTGCCTGCTGTATGTCTGGCGACACGCCGTGCCGCTCGATGGCCGGCTGTTCGCGGCGGCGGTGGCCGGGTGCGGCCTCGTCTACGGGCTCGGCCCGGACCGGTGGCACCTGGCCGATCCGGCCCTGTCGGGACTCGGCCTGGCCTACATCGCCGTCGCGATCGGCGTCAGCGATTTCGGAGGGCGGCTCGGGCCGTACAAGGTCGACTACTCGTACGGACTGTACCTGTCTCACTGCCCGATCCTGAACGCGGTGTATGTGTTGTTCCCCGGGCTCGATTCGACGGCCCCGCTGGTCCTGCTGGCCATCGGCCCGACGCTCCTCGCCGCCGCCGCGTCGTGGCACGGCATCGAAAGCCCGGCCCTGCGCGCGCGAAAGCGCCTCGGCCCGCTGGCTGCGGCCCTGGTCTCGGCCGTCTCGCGGAGAGGTACGGGATCCCAAAGGGCGAGCCCGTTGGCAGGGTTCGGGACGGCGTCCCGATGGAGTTGGGCGTCGCCCGTTCGCAGGGCTCCGCCCCGCACCCGCAAAAGGTCGAAGACCTTTTGAATCCCTGACGTCTACAATGGAGTGATCAGCGCGGAGCGCCGGGCCGCCCGGGGCGGGGCCCGCAGGATCCGGCGGGCCGGGGATTCGAGGAGCCGCCACGACGCCTCCGCCAGGAGCAGGGTCAGCGCCAGGTCGAGCGCCAGGGTGACCGAGCGCGGCCCGGCGAGGTGCAGGCCGACGGCCGCCAGCACCTGCTCCGCATGCAGGGGCACGTGGAACAGGTAGGCGGCGTAGCTGATGACGCCGATCCGGCGCAGCCAGGCGCCGTCCAGCAGTGCGACGATGCGGTGGCCCGGAGATCGAACGATCTGGAGCAGGGCGAGCGCCGCCAGGATCCCGCTGAGCCGCCCGAGGATCAGCCACCGGCCGGTCTCCCCGGCGAGCAGCGGCAGGGCCAGGAACAGGGCGAGCGCGCCGAGCAGGGCGGCGTCGCTCCGGAGCCAGCCCGGCAGGGGCTGCGTGCGCAGGCCGGCCAGACCCCCCAGGGCGATCAGCCCGAGATTGGCCACCGTGTCGACGTCGAAGCTGACCGGCCAGGCGCCGGCCGACCACAGGGCGACATGCATCAGCACGCTGGCGCCCACGAGCGCGCCGCACAGCGCCCCGAGACGGCGCCGGGGCAGGAACAGGGCCGCCGGCGCGAACAGGAGGTAGAATTGCTGCTCGACGGCCAGGCTCCAGAGATGGCCGAGCTCCGTCCCCCAGCCGTTCCGCTCGATATAGACGTTGGTCAGGTATAGCCAGGTCGAAAGCTTGAACGCGTCGTCGCCGAGGTTCAGCGGGCTGCCCAGCCGGGTGGTATAGAGCACGAACAGGAAGGCGTAATACACGGGCACGATGCGGGCGAACCGGTTCCGGTAGAACGCAAGCAGGCTGTCCATCGGCGTCGCCGCGCCGGCCTCGATGCGCCCGCGGGCGGCCGCCAGGATGCGGACGATCAGGAAGCCGCTCAGCACGAAGAACAGCCAGACCCCGGCGCTGCCCAGCGCCTCGGTGCGCGGGCTCGGCGCCTTGTGGCTGACGAAGACCATCAGGAAGGCCACGGCCCGCAGGCCGTCGAACCCGATGATGCGGCGCTCTGCCGGGACCATGCACGCCTCGTCCGATGCCGGAGCCCGTCCCGCCGCGCGGGCGCGGTCGGAGCGGATCGAGCGACCGGTCTAGGCCGGCCGGGCGTGGGGGCGGCCTACCTCGATCGGCGTAGGCCGGGTGGCCTGAACATCTGCCGCATTGCTGTATTCGGCCTTAGACCCTTCGTGTTTAGGGTTGTTTAACAATATCGAAGTGGGGTATGGTCGCGATGGCCCGTCCGATTCCGGGTGGAACACTGATGTGAACGGTCATCGCTCACACACACCGGTTTGCAGACGACGCGATGCCGTGCAGCGCGATGTCTTGCGGCACGCCATGCCACAGACCGTTCCGAGAGCCCGCCGCACGCGGCGCGGATTCGGGGCTCCGCCGGGCCGGGGTGCTCACCGCCGCATCCCGAGCAGGACCACGAGGCCCACGCCGATCGCGGCTCCGGCCTGGGCCGCCAGCAACGCGACCAGCCAGCCCTGCAGCAGGCCCACCGCGAAACCGATCGCGCCCCCGATCAGCGCAGCGAAGACCAGAAGGACCAGCAATTACTTATCTCCACTGGTGATTCGGTCGTGCTGCTCTGGCTTTATCCCGCAAGTTTTCGACTGTGCCAACGGCTCAAGACTTTCGCGTGTCAAATATTGTTCCCGTCCCGGCCGCACCGGCCCGCGGGTTCCGCTCGCATCTCGCACTGTCGCATCCACCTTTCGCACCGAGTGAGGAGCCGCCGCCATGCTGCGCCCGGTTGGGACCCCGACCTCCATCACACCGTCGTCGCCGCACCATATGGTCGAGACGATCAACGAAGCGTTGGTCAAGACGCTGCCGACGGCCTCTCCGGCGCGCTTCGGGCCCCGGCTCGGTTGGGCGACCAAGCGCATGCTCGATACCGGGGTGGCGGTGACGGCCCTGTGTCTGCTGCTGCCGCTGCTGCTGTTCATCGCCCTGCTGATCTGGGCGAGCGACGGCCACGCGCCGATCTTCCGGCACCGGCGGCTCGGCCGGCACGGGCGCCCGTTCGGGTGCCTGAAGTTCCGGTCCATGATCGCCAACGGCGACGCGGTCCTGGCCGCGCACCTGGCGGCGCATCCCGAGGCCCGGGCCGAGTGGGAGGCGACGCACAAGCTCACCCGGGATCCCCGCGTGACCACCCTGGGCCAGGTGCTGCGCAAGACCTCCCTCGACGAGCTGCCGCAACTCTGGAACGTGCTGCGCGGCGAGATGAGCCTGGTCGGGCCGCGCCCGATCGTGCAGGGGGAGGTCGTCCGCTACGGGACGGCGTTCACGCTCTGCTTCTCCGTGCCGCCCGGGGTCACCGGGCTGTGGCAGGTCTCGGGCCGCTCCGACACCAGCTACGCCGAGCGCGTCGCCCTCGACCTGGATTATGCCAGCCGCTGGAGCCTGCGCCGGGACATCGCGATCATGCTGCGCACCATTCCGGCGGTGCTGGCCCAGCGCGGCAGCAAGTAGCGCCGCGATCCGGCGGGACGCAGTTCAGGCGCCGGTGAGGGGGGATGTGCGCTGCGTCGGGGAGGCCCTCAGGCCGGGTCGTCCTGGTCCATGGGCGCCACGACGCAGAGGCGCCAGAACTCCACGAAGCCGACCGCATACACAGCGATGAGAAGGCTGAACCCGGACATCGAACTTGGCCCCGCAGTGACCGCAATCATGAGCCTGCGGGGGACAAGGTTAATGTTTCGTTCAGGTTCCGAAATATGCCGGCGGCGTGGTGCCGCCCTACCGGCAGACGATCGAGCCCTTGAAGCCGCACGGGTCGCCCAGCTTGGTGAAGGCGACGCGCTCGAAGGCGGCGGAGACCGGCTGTCCCGGATAGGTGGCCGGCCCGAGCCAGGATTCGAAGTCGCGGCCCTGGCCCGTCCAGATGCTGAGCATGATCTTGCCGGGGTGCGACGGGATCGGCCGGTCGGGCGCGGCCCGCACCTCGCGCAGCAGCCGGCCGTTGACCGACCAGCGGATCCGGTCGGGCAGCCATTCGAGCGCGTAGTCGGCCATGGTCGTCGCGGCGTCGAAGCCCAGCGCCTCGACGCTCTCGTGCTGCCCGGCGCCCCCGGTGAAATAGTTGAGCTGGACGCCCTTCGTGTCCTTGCCCAGGAATTCGAAATCGATCTCGTCGTTCGTCCGGCGGTCGCCGTCGTTCGGGCCGTTATAGGTGAAGAACGCCGAGACCAGGCCGGAGGCCGCGCCCGGCCGCATCCGGACCTCGTAGGTGCCGTAGCCGTAGCGCTCCTGGGTCTGGATCTCGGCGCAGCTGAAGGCGCGCTCCTTGTAGGGGCTGTCGGCCAGGGTGAGGGTCAGCGCCCCGGGGCTGGGGATCTGCACGCGCTGGCGCGACCACGTGCACTTCTGGAAGTCGCCGTTGACCCAGCCGTCGGCCACGTACCAGCGGCGATCGCCGAGGGACGCGAAGGTCTCCACGAAGGAGCCGCCGCCCCGGAAGGCCGGCGCGTCGCCGGTGGCCGGGGCGGGATCGTCCCCGGCCGCGACCGGCAGGACCGGCAGCAGCAGGGCCGCGGCCAGGCAGCCGGTGCGGATCGGGCGGCGCGGTCTCGTCATGCTCATCGTCTCGCCTTGGGCGGTTCACGGAATCCGGCGCAGTATCGGCGCGCCCGGCCGCGGCGGCGGTAATCTTTCGGACGAGCGGATCCGGCGCCCGCGCCCTCCTTTTGGACGATGTCGCGTCCCGCGCGCAGGCCGCCTAGCGTGCGGGATGGCCGCCCGGCCCCCGCCGGGCGGGGAGAGTCTTCGGAGTCGTCCGGTGCGAAGCGTCCAGGCCCAGAGCGACGGAGCGGATGTCTGCGTCGTCATCGCGGCGCACAACGCCGAGGCCACCATCGCCACCGCGGTCGCCTCGGCGTTGCGCCAGCCGGAGGTCGCCGAGGTCATCGTCGTCGACGACGCCTCGACGGACCGGACCAGCGCCGCCGCCGAGGCCGCCGGCGACGGGACCGGCCGGCTGAAGCTGCTCCGGCTGACCCGCAACGCCGGACCGGCCGCCGCCCGCAACGCGGCGCTGGCGGTCGCGACCGCGCGGCTGCTCTGCGTCCTCGATGCCGACGACACTTTCCTCGACGGGCGCCTGGGCCGCCTGCTGTCGGCCCCCCGCAGCTGGGACTTGATCGCCGACGACATCATCCTGGTCCGGGGGAGCGCGGCGGCCGCGGCCGGGAGCCTCGTGACCGGGCCCGGCCAGCCGAAAGCGCTGTCGCTCGCGGGGTTCGTCTCCGGCAACATCGGACGCGCGGGCGAGCACCGGCGGGAACTCGGGTTCCTCAAGCCGATCATGCGCCGGTCGTTCCTGCAGCGCCACGGCCTGCGCTACGACGCGCGACTGCGCCTCGGGGAGGATTACGCCCTCTACGTCGAGGCCCTGGCGGCGGGCGCCGTGTTCTCCGTCACCGCGCCGTGCGGCTACGTGGCGATCGAGCGCGCGGATTCGCTGAGTGCGCAGCACCGGACCGAGGATCTCGCGGCGATCATTGCGTTCGACGAGACGATGCTGGCCCGTCCGGACCTGATGCCGGACGCCCGCAAGGCCCTGCGGGCCCATCGCGACGCCACGATGCGGAAATGGCAGCACCGGCGCGTCCTCGACCGCCGGCGCTCGCACGGCTACGCGGCGGCCCTGCGCGAGCTGCTGCACGCCCCCCGGGCCTGGCGGCACATAGCGTCCCAGACCCTGGAGGCCAAGCTGGCTCGGCTGATCCCGAACCGGGCCGTGGCCGGGGATACGGCCCCGCGCCTGCTGTTCGGGCCGGGCGAGCGCCTGACGCCGGCGCCCTGAGATCGCGCCGCCGTCGCCGGCGTCGTCAGCGATCGCGCTCGCCGGTCCGGGACCGGACGGCCGAGACGTCGCACTGGACGTCGTCCAGCGCGCAGCGGACCCGCTCCAGCGCGGCGCTGAACAACGCGGCGGTGTGCGGATCGCCGGTCCGCGCCGCCTCGGCGTTCCGGAAACTGTCCAGCAGGTACGGCATCATCTTTCCATGCAGTGCCAGGTAGGCGCCGGGGCTCGAGAGTTCATAGACGACTGCCAGGGCATGATAGGCCCGCGCCAAAACCTCGAGTGCTACATCCGCACTACGTGAGCCCTGGTCACAATCATCGCTGATCTTCATCGCGTCGATAATCTTGTTTCCGTCCCTAGTCGGGGACTAACATGCTCTATTAACACTGTCGATGCTTCGGACTAGGGCCAATGTCGCCGCCCAAGCGCAGCGCGAGATTTATCACGGCCTCATGGCTCAACTGCAACAGTCCGGTATTCGTCGGCCGGACGCCCCGCGCGCGATCGGCGACAGGGGCTCGCGCGGCCGGCCGGAGGGCCTCTGGGCGACGTCCGCTCCGCTTGCGTTCCATGACGAGGGCTACCGGATGCCCGGATCGGGCCTGGCGGCACGGACGCGGATGACGCGCGGGTCCCCTCTCCCGCACCGGAGCGCGCGTGCATGGCCCCCTATCAAAGCCGCGGTGTGATCATCGTCGGGATCGGGGGGTAGGCCCTGATACGGGCCTCAGCCGGCACGGCCGGTCGTGTCCCGTGCGCTCCATGCGCGGCTCAGCCGCGCATGTAACGGGTCGGCCGGATCATCGTCGCGATCTTGCTCTCGACCTCGACCAAGATGCCGTTCACCAAGTGGGCCGCGCCCTCGACCGTCCCGGCTGCCAGGGTCTCGCGGCCGCTGGTCTCCTGGATGATGCGGAAATTGTCTTCGACGAACGCGCGAATCTTCTGCTGGACGCCGTCGAACTCGCCCGGATGTGCGGTCTCGTAGAGGAGCGCCAGGGCGAGATAGGCGCGACCGACCATATCGAGCGCGAGGCCGGCGCTCATCTCGCTCATCTCGCTGTCTGTCGGGGGCACGGCGCGTGAGTTCCCTGTCAAGCTCTATCTTGCAAATCTACCAGGCTGTTCGGGTGTGAACAATCAACAAAAATACTTGTGCGGGCATTTTTATTGAATTTACGGCTGTTGATCGCATGTCCGCACGGCGGATACTGATTCGGTCGCTGCCGATGGAGGATGTCGCGCCCGGGGATGAGGAAATGGCGTCGCATTGGGCATGCGTACCAAATTATTCGGGCCGTCATCACGACATTTCGCCCAGTAGTTTGTTGTTTAGAAATGCCTGGTCATAAAATCCGTGCTCTTGATGGAAATTTATTCGTCGAAATTCCATTCTTGTGTTTTTCACTTAAATCGCAAGGCGACTTTTCATTTAGTTTCATAGTGATAC
>NZ_VRVG01000054.1:0-34362 GCF_008040085.1 Methylobacterium sp. WL7
CACGCTGGCTGGCGCCTTCTGCTCAAACCGCTCCAGGACAGCCCGCCACGGGCAACCCGATCCGTCCGATGCTTGCGTCATCGCAACGAGTTAGGCCCGAGCCAAACACCTTGAAAGGGCTGGGTCTCGGACCTTTCGGATCCCCGGTTTTAGAGGAACCCGATCGAGAACCAGGGGACCAGGATGATGACGACGAGGCCGATCAGCAGGGCCAGGATGTAGCCGACGATCGGGCGCATGCCCGCGTCCGGGTGGATCCGGCTGATCGCGCAGGCGGCGTAGTAGCCGACCCCGAAGGGCGGGGCGAACAGCCCGATGCCCATGGCGAGGATCACCACCATCGCGTAGTGCACCTCGTGGACGCCGACCTGCCGGGCGATCGGGAACAGCAGCGGGCCGAACAGCACGATCGCCGGGATACCCTCCAGCACCGAGCCCAGGACGATGAAGGCGCCGGCCGACACGAACAGGAAGCCCACGGGGCCGCCGGGCAGGCTCTTCATCGCCACCGCCAGCGTCTGCGAGAAGCCCGACTGGGTCAGCGCCCAGGCCATGCCGGTGGCCGCGCCGATGATCAGCAGGATCGCCCCCGACAGGGTCGCGGTCATCACCAGCATCGGGTAGAGCCGCCGCCAGTCGAACTGGCGGTAGATCAGGAGCCCCGCCAGCACCGCGTAGACGATGCCGATGGTCGAGACTTCGGTGGCGGTGGCGATGCCCTCGACCACCGCGAAGCGGATCACGAAGGGCAGCGCCAGGGCCGGCACCGCCACCACGAGGGCCCGGCCGATCACGCTCCGCGACGGCCGGGCGACGTGGCTCAGGTCCTCCCGGCGGTAGCGCCACCAGACCAGCACGCAGAGAGTCACGGCCAGCACCAGGCCGGGCATCAGGCCGCCGGTGAACAGGGCCGTGATCGACACGCCGGTGACCGAGCCGATGGTGATCAGCACGATCGAGGGCGGGATCGTCTCGGTCTGCGCGCCGGTGGTGGCGAGCAGCGCCACGAGGTCGCCCTCCTTGGCGCCCCGCGCCTTCATCTCGGGAAACAGCACGGGCGCGACCGCGGCCATGTCGGCGGCCTTCGAGCCGGAGATGCCCGAGACGAGGTACATGGCGCCGACCAGCACATAGTGCAGGCCGCCGCGGACGTGACCGAGCAGTGAGGCCAGGAACCCGACCATCGCCCGGGCCATGCCGGTCATCTCGATCAGCAGGCCGAGGAACACGAACAGCGGCACCGCGAGCAGGATCAGGTGGCTCATGCCCTCGTCCATCCGCCCGACCACCACCATCGACGGGGCGTTGGTGGTGAGCGTGATGTAGGCGTAGGTGGACAGACCGAACGCGAAGGCGATCGGCACGCCGGAGAAGACCAGGGCGCCGACCCCGAGGACGAAGAACAGCAGCAGGTTGAGGTTGCCGAGCCCCATGAGCCAGGGCTGGAGCGCGATGAGCCCAGCCGCGATGCCGCCGCCGAGCGCCAGCGCCCCGACGGTGAGCCGCCAGTCGGCGGATTCCAGGAGACGGATCACGGCGACCAGCAGCATGAGGCCGAAGCCGATCGGGAGGGCGGCGGCCCGCCAGGCGTTGTTGAGTTCCAGCGCGGGGGTCTGGACGAAGGTCTCCTCGCTGGCGAATTCGAAGGCCGGCTCCAGCACCAGCGCCACGAAGATCAGGCCGGCCACCAGGGCGACCGTCTCTAGGAAGGCGCGCAGGCGCGGGCCGCACATCGCCACGATGGCGGTCATGCGCATGTGCTCGGCGCGGCGGAACGCGACCACGGCGCCCAGCATGGCGAGCCACAGGAACAGGATCGCGGCCAACTCGTCCGACCAGACCAGCGGCTCGCGGAACACGTAGCGGCTGACCACGCCGCCGAACAGCACGCCGATCTCGGCCAGAACCAGCAGCGCCGCCGGGATCTCCACGAGGTAGCCGAGGGCCACGTCCAGCTTGCGCAGCCAGGTCCTGGCGCGGAGCGGCGGCCCCGCCAGCTCAAGCCCGGCCGCGCTCTCGACGGCCGCGATATCGATCTGCATGCCGGTCGTCCTTCAGGTCAGCTTGCCGGAGACGTCTTCGAGATGCGCCCACGCCGCATCCCCGTACTTGGCCTTCCAGTCGCGGTAAAAGCTCGTCCGGCCCAGCGCCTCGCGGAACCGCGCGCGGTCGACGTCGACGAAGCTGATGCCCTTGGCGGCAAGGCTCTCCCGCAGGGACAGGCTGAGCTTGGCCACATCCGCGCGCTGGTCGGTGCCGGACCGGTCGAATTCATGCGAAACGGTCCGGCGCAGATCCTCCGGCAGGCGCTGCCAAGCCTTCTTGTTGCCCAGGATCCAGTAGCCGTCCCAGACGTGCCCGGTCAGGCTGCAGGATTTCTGCACCTCGTAGAGCCGGGCCGTCGCCGTGATGGCAAGCGGATTCTCCTGCCCCTCGACCACCTTGGTCTGGAGCGCGGAGTACAGCTCGTTGAAATTGATCGGCGCCGCGCCGGCATCGAGCGCCTTGAACAGCGAGGTCAGCATCGGCGCCGGCGGCACGCGGATCTTGAAGCCCTTCAGGTCTTCGGGCGTCTTGATCTCGCGGGTCGAGGAGGTGATCTGCCGGAAGCCGTTGTCCCAGACCTTCGAGACGGTGAGGATCGGCGTCTTGGCGATCTCGGCCCGGACGTAGGCGCCGAGCCCGCCATCCATCGCCGACCAGACCGCGTCGTAATCCTTGAACGCGAAGCCGGTGTTGGGAAGGCTCGCGGCCGGCACGAAGGTGGCGAGGATCGAGGTCGCGAGGTTGAAGAACTCGACGCTGCCGTTGCGCACCTGCGCCAGCAGGTCGGTGTCGGAGCCGAGCTGGTTGGCCGGGAACAGCTTGATCTCCAGGCGCCCGCCGGTCGCCTCGCGGATCCGGTCGAGGGCTTCCTGCGCCCGGACGTTGACCGGGTGGGTCGGGTCCTGGCCGGTGGCGAGCTTGTAGGAGAACTCGGCCGCCTGCCCGCGCCGGGTCAGGATGCCGAAGACCGGCACGGCGGTCGCGCCCACGAGCAGGCTGCGGCGGCTGAAACGCGTGTCGCGCATGATTTCACTCCCTGGGTCGTCCCGAGCCGCGCGATCCCCGCCGTTATCCGGTCGTGTGGATTCGTGCGTCCCTTCAGTCTTCGCGGCCCGGTACTGGTATCCGGGGGACCGCTTCTGTGCGTCTCACGCGCCGTCTCTTGCTCCGGCGCCGATCATCCAGGCTCAGCGGCGCGGGGACAAGCCGTGGCGGCGCACGAACGCCGACACTTCACCGCTCCCGTGCCCGCCCGTTCAGTCCCCGTTGAGGGCGCGATAGGCGCGCACCACCTGGCTGTCGTCGGCGGCGCCGTCGCCGCGGCCCGATGTCGAGACGAAGAGCTGATGGGCCAGCGCCGCGAGCGGCAGGGCCGCGCCGGCGCTGCGGCCGGCCTCCAGCACGATGCCGAGATCCTTGACGAAGATGTCGATCGCGCTGGTGACCTCCGGCTCGGCCTCCAGCATCCGGGGGCCGCGGTCGCGCAGCATCCAGCTCGATGCCGAGGAGCCCGAGAGGATCTCCAGCACCACCGCGAGATCGACCCCGACCCGCCCGGCCAGGGCCATCGCCTCGGCGGCGGCCGCGATGTGGACGCCGCACAGGAGCTGGTTCACGGCCTTGACGGTGGCGCCCTGGCCCGGCCGCTCGCCGACAGGGAAGATCCGGTCGCCGAGCGCATCGAGCACCGGGCGGATCTCCGCGAGCGTCGCGGACGGGGCCGCGGCCATGATCGTGAGCTTGGCGGCCTTGGCCCCGACGACGCCCCCCGAGACCGGGGCGTCCACGAACCGGCGGCCGGTGGCCGAGACGCGCGCCGCGATGGCCTCCACGGCCCCCGGCGGACAGGTCGCCATCAGCACGACGATCCCGTCGGGCGCGAGTGCGTCGAGGGCGCCGTGTGAGAACAGCACGTCCTCGGCCTGGGCGGCGTTCACCACCATCAGCAGGAGCGCGTCGGCGCCGTCCGCCGCCTGCGCCAGGGTCTCGGCCGGTGCGCCGCCTGCTGCCACCAGCGCCGCGCGGCTCTCCGCCCGGATGTCGTAGCCGCGGACGGAAAAACCCGCGGCGACGAGGTGGCCCGCCATCGGCAGGCCCATGGCGCCGAGGCCGACGAAGGCGAGGCGGCTCACAGCCATCCGCGGATGCTCCGCGCCATGGCGGCCGCCGAGATCCCGTAGCGGTCGTGGAGCGTCGGCAGGGCGCCGGCATCCAGGAACTCGTCCGGCAGGCCGATCTGGCGGAAGCCGCGCTCCGGCATCGTTCCGTTGCGCATCAGCACGCCCGCCACCGCCTCGCCGAGACCGCCGATCACCGTGTGGTTCTCGGCCACCACCACGAGGCGTCCGCCACGTCGGGCCTCGTGCAGGATGGTCGCCTCGTCCAGAGGCTTGATCGTCGGCACGTGGAGGACCGCCACGTCGATCCGGTCGTCGCGCAAAGCGTCCGCCACTTCCAGCGCCCGCATGGTCATCAGACCGGAGGAGACAACGAGCACGTCGCGTCCGTCGCGGATCGTCTTGGCCTTGCCGAGCTCGAACGTGTAGCCGTACTCGTCGAGCACCAGCGGGACGTTGCCGCGCAGGAGCCGCAGGTAGACCGGCCCCTTGTGGGCGGCCATGGCCGGCACGACCTGCTCGATCTCGTGGGCGTCGCACGGGTCGATGATCGTGAGGTTGGGCATGCCGCGGAAGATCGCGAGGTCTTCCGTCGCCTGGTGGCTCGGGCCGTAGCCGGTGGTCAGGCCGGGCAGGGCGCAGGCGATCTTGACGTCGAGATTCTCCTCCGCGATCGCCAGGCAGATGAAGTCGTAGGCCCGCCGCGCCGCGAACACCGCGTAGGTGGTGGCAAACGGCGTGAAGCCTTCGCGGGCGAGCCCGGCCGCCGCGCTCATCAGGAGCTGCTCGGCCATCCCCATCTGGTAGAACCGCTCGGGATGGGCCTGCGCGAAGATGTGCAGGTCGGTGTATTTCGACAGGTCCGCCGACAGGCCGACGATGTCGGGCCGGGTCTTGGCGAGCTCGACCAGGGCGTGGCCGAACGGCGCGGCCTTGGTGCGCTGTCCGGGGGCGGCCAGCGAGGCGATCATCGCCGAGGTCTTGAGGCTGCCGCCCTCCCGCGGGGCGGGCTTCTCGTATTTCGAGCGTCTCACCGCACCCTCCCTTCGTCCAGGATCGCCAGCGCGCGCTGCCACTCGTCCGGCTCGACGCGCAGGAAGTGGTTGCGCTCACGTGCTTCCAGGAACGGCACGCCCTTGGCCATGCGCGTGTCGCAGATGATGATCCGGGGCTGCGGCCCCGGGTGGTTCCGGGCGGCGTCGAAGGCCGTCACCAGCGCGTCGATGTCGTTGCCGTCGACCCGCTGCACGAACCAGTTGAACGCCTCGAATTTCGGGGCCAGCGGCTCGAAATTGAGCACCCCCGTTGAGGCGCCGTCGGCCTGCATGCCGTTCACGTCGACGAGGCCGATCAGGTTGTCGAGCTTGAACGAGCCCGCCGACATGGCGGCCTCCCAGGTCGAGCCCTCGTCGAGCTCGCCGTCGGAAAACAGGTTGTAGACGAAGTTTTTCGAGCCCTTCCGCTTCAGGCCCAGCGCCATGCCGACCGCGATCCCGAGCCCGTGGCCGAGCGAGCCGCCGGTGATCTCCATGCCGGGCGTGTAGGCCGCCATGCCCGACATCGGCAGGCGGCTGTCGTCGCCGCCGTAGCTCGTCAGCTCGTCCTCCGGGATGATCTCCGCCTCGATCAGCGCCGCGTAGAGGGCGATAGCGTAGTGGCCGATCGACAGCAGGAACCGGTCGCGGCCTTCCCATTCGGGATCCTCGGGCCGGTAGGTCATGGCGTGGAAGTAGCTCACCGCCAGCACGTCGCTGATGCCCAGCGCCTGGGCGATGTAGCCCTGGCCCTGGACCTCGCCCATGCGCAGGGCATGGCGGCGGATGTGGTAGGCGCGCTCGCCGAGCGGGACGTTGGACCCCGCGCGGGGCCGTTCGGTCGGGGACGGAGACGTCATGGCGTGCTCCTCAGTGGATCAGCATGCCGCCGTTCACGTCGATCACCGCGCCGGTGATGTACGCGGACAGGTCGGAGGCCAGGAACAGGCAGGCGTTGGCCACATCGTCGGCCACCCCGAGGCGCCCCAGCGGGATGCCCTTGGCGATCTCGACCTTGAGCTCGGGGGTGAGCTTGCCGCCGGTGATGTCGGTCTGGATCAGGCCGGGCGTCACGGAATTGACCCGGATCCCGTCGGGGCCGAGTTCCCGGGCCATCGCCTTGGCGAGGCCCAGCACGCCGCCCTTGGCGGCGCTGTAATGCGGGCCGCCGAAGATGCCGC
Organism: Methylobacterium sp. WL7; assembly: GCF_008040085.1. Lineage (NCBI taxonomy): Bacteria > Pseudomonadati > Pseudomonadota > Alphaproteobacteria > Hyphomicrobiales > Methylobacteriaceae > Methylobacterium > Methylobacterium sp. WL7. The sequence goes on from NZ_VRVG01000054.1 coordinate 6,379, forward strand.
CGCCGCGCTGGGCGGAGACCGAGGACATGCACACGATCGCCCCGGAGCCCTGGCCGCGCATCCCCGGGATCACGGCCTGGCTCATGTAGAGGGTGCCGCGCAGGTTCACGTCGGTGACCGCGTCATAGTTCTCCGGCGCGATATCCATGATCTTGAGCGGCTGGGTGATGCCGGCATTGTTGACCAGCACGTCGATGCGCCCGAGTCGGGCCACGATCTCCTCGGCGGCCCGGGAGCAGGCGGCCCGGTCGGTCACGTCGCAGGCGAGGCCGACATGGCCGGCGCCGAGGTCGCGGGCGGCGTCCTCGGCCTGGCCGGCATCGAGGTCGAGCACGGCGATGCGGGCGCCGTACTGGGCGAACAGGCGCGCCGTGGCCTTGCCGATGCCGCGGGCGGAGGCCGCCCCGGTGATCAAGCAGACCCGATCGTTCAACAGCATGGGACCCTCCCGGCGATCCGCGCGCGTGCGGGATCGAAGCCTGTCGTCGCGACGGAGGCTGAAGCCGGCCGGCGACCGCGATCCGGAGATCGGCGGCCTCGCGGTGACGTTTCCTCGCGTCTTGTTCGTTGGGGCGACATTGGCCCGGTGAGACCGGCCGCGACAAACGCGAATCCTGCACCCGCAGATGAATGGGATTCACCTGCGGGTGCGTGTCAGGCCAGCTCGGCGGCGAGATCGATCCCGAGTTCCCGGGCGAGCCAGCGGGCGAAGACCCGCAGCGGCGCCCGGCGGCGGGCATCGGCCGGGCAGACGAAATGGTGGCCGACGTAGCCGATGTCCTCCGCCCGCCCGGCGAGCGGCGCGACCAGGCGGCCGGCGGCGATCTCCCGCTCGGCGAGCCGGGTCGACTCGAGCGCCACGCCGAGCCCGTCTGCGGCGGCGGCCAGGGCCAAAAAGCTCCGGTCGAAGCGGATCGCGGCAGTGGGCGGCGCGGCCAGCCGGTTGCGCTCGAACCAATGGGTCCAGCGCACCTGCTTGTTGTCGCTCTGGATCAACGTCTGCGCGAACAGGTCGGCGGGGCCGGCGATCCGGGCGGCACGCTCGGGATCGCAGAGCGGCGTCACCGTCTCGAGCCCGAGCGGCATGCGGACGAGGCCTTCGCCCCGGGGTGGCCCGTAGACGATGTCGGCGTCGAACTCGTCGGTGATGAAGCGGGCGTAGTCCATGCCGGCGGCCAGCCGAACCTCGAAGCCCGGATGCTCGCTGAGGAAACGCGCCAGCCGCGGGACGAGCCACTGCGCGGCGAAGCTCGGGGCGCAGTGCAGGCGCAGCAATTGCGGCCCGCGGTTCGCCACGAGGTCGAGGCCGCGGTTCAGCTCCGCGAAGGCCCGGCCGACATGGTCGCACAGGGCCTCCCCGGCCGGGGTCGGCGTGATGCCTTGCCCGTTGCGCTCGAACAGGGCGACGCCGAGCGTCTCCTCCATCTTGCGGACGGCGTGGCTGACCGCGCTCGGCGACAGGTTCAGCTCGCCCGCCGCCGCCTTGAACGAGCGCCGCCGCGCGGCGGCCTCGAAGATCCGGACGGCGGACAGGGGGACGGGCGGACGCATCCGCGGCAGGATGGTCCGGCAATGACGGCGCTGGCAATGGCCGAAGGATCTTTGCGGACCTTCAGGTGGGCCCGCGCTGCGATGAGCCGGCTTCAGGCCGCCAGCGCCGCCTGCCCATCGCGGCCATGGGCCTGATCCATGATCTCGCCGACCCGTTCGCCGACGGCGATCGCGATGCCCGCCGAGGCGGGACCCTCCGAGCCCTGCTGGCAGATCCGGGTGAGGACGTCGGTGACGCGCTGTTCCATGACGGCGAGGATGGCCGCGGCCGCCGCGGGCTGGGCCCCGCGGAGCACGGCCGCGAGGTCGCAATAGGCGTCCTGGAGGAGCCGCAGGGTCAGGCGATCGACAGCCTGCTCGTCTTCAGCCTTCAAGACACCCATGCCACGCCTCCCTCGGGTCGCTCGCTGCAACTTGGGGACGACATATTAACGGCGCGTAAACCGGCAGGACCTTCGGAAGCCGTCGGCTAACCATGCCCCGCGCGGCGTCGCAGGCTCAGCAGCCTGAGCAGATCCCGCTCGCGGCCGCGTGGCCGCCTTTCAGGAGACGCTCCATCGCCGCGTCGCGGTCGTAGGTCTGCGCCGGGATCGTCGACGGGGCCGACCGGCCCGCCGCCAGGACCGGCGGCCTCAGGAGGTCGGCGGGGCGCAACGCCTCCCAAGCCAGGCGGCTGCGCCGGGACGAGTCCAGGGCTGCGCCCGGGTTCAGGCCCCGCGGCTCGAACGCCGGGACCGGGATCGTCATGGTCCCCGGTATGACGATGCGCGGCAGGGCGGCGACCGCCTCGGCGGGGGCCTCCGGGGTTGCGACCACCGGCACCGCGGCGACGGACGCCGGGGTGCGCGGCAACGCGCTGTAGGCCGTCGGCACGTTCGGCAGGCGCGAGCACGCTCCCGCCGACAGCAGCATGCCTAGGACCGCAATCCGCTTAACATTGATCATGATCGCCCTGATGCGATGCCGCAGCCCTAATCACCGCCGTAGGACCCTATGTTAACCACGGATTAAGCCATATGTCCAACCCACATGGCCAATTGAGACTTCTAAATAAATAAACAATACTTGTAGATAACGGGAAATCACGCGATAATCTCGGTCCGCTCAACCCGTCCGGACGGAAGCATCGCCGGCAGGGCCGGTCCAAGACCGGGCTCGCGACCTGCGTATTGAATACCGACTCTTCAAGAAAACGGTTTGCTCGGCGGCGCCCGCACGGCAACGAGAAGCTTGGCGGCTCCGGACAGCCGCCGAGATGGGTCATGAAGAGCGTTGCACATTCCCTGATGGCGGCGCTTGCTGCTTTCGCCGTCCTGTCGCCTTCGATCGTTGCGGCCGTTCCCGCGGGCCGAAGCGCGGAACAACCCCGCCCGCCGGTCGATCGCAGCGCGCTCATCGCGGAGCGACAGCAACAGAGGTGGCAGCAGCTTTCGGGCTCGATCTGCACCGGCTGCATCACGGTGGCCAACCGCGTCGCGCCGGTCAGCTACGACAAGCCGAGCCTGGTTAAGCTGGCGCAGCGCCCGACCCGCCTCGCGACGGCCTCGGGGCGGCCTCGGGCGAAGGTGCGGCTCGCCCAATCGCGACGCGCCAAGATGCGGCTCGCCCAAATACGACTTGTCCAGATGCGCAAGCGCTACGCCCGGCTTCATCGGCACGACCGGCGCCGGCTCGCGGCGGGGGCGCTCCCGGTCCGGTTGGCGAAACGCCCGCCGCCGCAGACACTCGCGCTGCAGGGCGGGCTACCGGTCGGGCCGATCCGCGTCGAGTACCGGTTGCCCGAACACCCGGTCGAGCGGCCGTGGGTGCCTCAGGACGACAACCGCTGGCACGCGACGATCCTGCCGGCCTCGTCGGTACGCCCGCGACGATCCTGACACGACGCGCGGCGCCGTCACGGCGGACGCCGGGATCGGAACGCGATACACCGCCCGGCAGACCGGGACGGGCGATCGAACCCCGCCTCCCGCATACCGTTGTGCCGGCGGAGTTTCCCGTGACCGTCATCCGCCTCGTCGCCGCCGGCCTCGCCGTCTCGCTCAGCCTCGGCTCGGCCCGGGCGGTGGATCGCGATCTGACCGGCAGTATCGCCCGCCCCGCCGGGGGCGAGCCGGCTCAGGATATCGCGGTCGCCGCCCCTGACGGGCGGACCACCGCGGTCGTGCTTCCCAAGCAGAGCGTGACCATTTCGGCCCCCGTCCAGAGGGTGCTGCCACCGCTGAAGCCTCTGCCGAAATGGGATCCGCGGGTCTGCATCGGCTGCTGAGCGGTGTCCCGCGAAGGCGCCGCCGGCCAGACGGCTTCAGATCGGCGGAACTTGGCGGCGGACGCGCGCGTCGAACCGGTAACCCCATCGATCGCCCGAGTTGACCATGCGCGCCATCCTCCTCGCCGGCCTCTGCCTGTCGCCGCTTCTCGCGACCCCCGTCCTGTCCCAGGTGCAGCAGAACAATCCCAACGCTGCGAACCAGTCCATGGAAAACAACAACCAGCTGCGGTCCCTGCGCCAGGAGCAGACGACGCAGGGCAACACGCTCCGGATGGAGATCCAGCGGAATCAGGCCGCGACGCCGGCCCCCAACACCGGGCCGAACGCGGTCGCCCCGATCGGCGGCGGAACCGGGATCGGCCGCTGAGCCGAACCCGGGTCCCGCCGCCCGCGATCAGGCGATTGCGGGCAGGGCGGGGCGGCTCTCGATCGCCTTGCGCACGATCGCCTCGACCTCGGCCCGCCGCGCCCCGGACAGGGGCTTGCGCGGACCGCGCACATGCTCGGTCGAGTTGATCGCGAGGGCTTCGGCGAGCTTGATGTTCTGGACCAGGTAGGTCGAGACATCAAGGTCGAGGAGCGGCCGGAACCAGCGGTAGATCGCCAGCGCCTCCTGGGTGCGCCCAACCTGCATCAGCCGGTAGATCGCGACCGTCTCCGCCGGGAACGCGCAGACGAGGCCGGCGACCCAGCCGCAGGCGCCGACCGCGAGCGCTTCCAGGGCGAGGTTGTCGACGCCGGTGAGGACGGCGTAGCGGTCGCCGAGCCGGTTGATGATCTCGGTGGTGCGGCGGATGTCGTCGGAGGATTCCTTGATGGCCACGAAGCGCGGATCCGCGGCCAGTTCCTCCATGATCTCGGGCGTGACGTCGACCCGGTAGGCGACGCGGTTGGAATAGATCATCACCGGCAGGTCGCCCGCGGCCGCCACGGCCCGCAGGGTCTCGACCGTTTCGGCCGGATCGGTGTGGTAGATCGGGCTCGGCACCACCATCAGGCCGCTGGCGCCGGCCTTGGCCGCCTTGGCGGCGAGGTCGCAGGCCTCGCGGGTGCCCGCCTCGGACACGGTCAGCAGGGTCGGCTTGCCCTTGGTGACCGACTGAGCCCGCTTGAGCACGTCGATGCGCTCGTCCTGGGTCAGCATCGGCCCCTCGCCGAGCGAGCCGCACACGATGATGCCGTCGCATCCGGCGTCCATCTGGAGGCTGAAGCAGCGCTCCATCTCGGCATGGTCGAGGCTGCCGTCGGGCTTGAACTTGGTCGTGACGGCGGGGATGACACCGGTCCACATGGTCGAATTTCCTTTTGTGTCAACGGTTTGAACAGTGCCGCGCTCGGGTCGCGCGGCCATGGCTTCGCCCACGCCTGGCACGGCGCGGCGGCGAAATCGGCCTGCCCGTCGGGGCAGGAGGCGCGGCTCAGGCCGCCTCGGCGGCCGGGGCGGGTGCGCGGGTGGCGGTCGGGACCGGGCGCGTCTTGCCCCGCTCGGCCCGGCGGCGGCGCAAGTGCAAGAACTCGCCGACGACGCCCCGCCGGAAGAACGAGACGCAGACGATGAAGATCAGGCCGATCACCACGGTCACGAGGTCGCCGATGGTCGCGAGGTAGTTCTGCAGCCCGACCACGAGCCCGGCCCCGAGCAGCGGTCCGAAGATCGTGCCGACGCCCCCGAGCAGGGTCATCAGCACCACCTCGGTGGAGGTGTGCAGCGAGACGTCGTTGAGGGAGACGAGCTGGAACACCAGGGCCTTCATCGCCCCGGCATAGCCGGCGACCGCCGCCGAGATCACGAAGGCCAGGAGCTTGAAGCGGTCGGTGTCGTAGCCGAGCGACGTCGCCCGCGCCTCGTTGTCCCGCACCGCCTGCAGGATCTGGCCGAAGGGCGAGTGGACCACGCGGTCCACGAACAGGAAGCCCGCCGAAAACAGCGCCAGCGTCACGTAGTACATCACCGTGTCGGAGGTGAGGTCGAGCCCGAACAGGCTGCCGCGCGGGATGCCCTGGAGCCCGTCCTCGCCGCCGGTCCAGCGGATCTGCACCGCCAGGAAATAGACGATCTGCGAGAGCGCCAGGGTGATCATCGCGAAGTAGATGCCCCGCCGCCGGATCGCGAGGCCGCCGATGGCGAAGCCGACCAGAGCCGCCGCGGCGACGCCCGCCACGAAGGCCGCCGGCATCCCCAGCGGGTGGTTGCCGAAGCGGATCATCAGGGCGCCGGTGACGTAGCCGGCGCTGCCCAGGAAGGCGGCGTGCGCGAAGGACACGAGCCCGGTGAAGCCCAGGAGCAGGTTGAAGGCGCAGGCGAACAGCCCGTAGCACATCACCTTCATCACGAAGACCGGGTAGATCAGCCCCGGCACGAAGGGGACGGCGAGGGCGAGCGCGACCAGGACGAGGACGATCTTGAAGGTGTTCGACATCGGCTCCCCTCAGACTTCGCGGCCGAACAGGCCGGCCGGGCGCACCAGCAGGGCCAGCGCCATGATGACGAAGACCACCACGGTCGAGGCCTCCGGGTAGACCACCTTGGTCAGCCCCTCGATCAGCCCGAGGGCGAGGCCGGTCATCATCGCGCCGAGGATCGAGCCGAGGCCGCCGATCACCACCACGGCGAAGACGATGTTGAGCAGGTTGCCGCCCATCAGCGGCGTCACCTGCATGATCGGCGCGGCCAGCACCCCGGCGATGCCGGCCAGCGCCACGCCGAACCCGTAGGTCAGGGTGATCATCACCGGCACGTTGATGCCGAAGGCCTGGAGCAGGCGCGGGTTCTCGGTTCCGGCGCGCAGGTAGGCGCCGAGCTTGGTCCGCTCGAACAGGTACCAGGTGCCGAAGCAGATCAGCAGCGAGGCCACGACCACGAAGACGCGGTACTTCGGCAGCAGCATGAAGCCGACATCGACCGGCCCCTGCAGGATCTCCGGCGGCTCGTAGCCCTGGCCGGAGACGCCGAACACGTATCGGAAGCCCCCCTCCATCACCAGCGCCACCCCGAAGGTCAGGAGCAGGCCGTAGAGGTGGTCGAGATGGTAGAGCCGGCGCAGCAGCGTGCGCTCGATGACCATGCCGAACAGGGCGACGCAGAGCGGAGCCAGAACCAGCGCGACCCAGAAACTGATCTGGAAATCGGGATAGCCGAGCCAGGGCCCGATCTGGGTCAGCCCGATCCAGGCCAGGAACGCCGCCATCATGAACTGCGCCCCGTGGGTGAAGTTGATGATGTTGAGCAGCCCGAAGATGATCGCGAGCCCCATGCTCAGCAGGGCATAGAAGCAGCCGCCGATCAGGCCGATGGTGAGCTGGGCCATGAAGGCCTGGAAGGTGATGTCCATCGTGGGGTCACCGGCGGGTTGGAGGGGTCGGACGGTCTTTTCGGGGATGCGCCACCAGGGCTACGGCTACGCAGGGTCGAGACACGGTCGCTCTTGCAGGGCTCGACGTGCCCCCTCTCCCGAGCGGGAGAGGGTTGGGGTGAGGGGCCAGGTCTTTCCGGAGATGTCGCATCCCTCACCCTGTCCCTCTCCCGCTCGGGAGAAGGGACCTTCGCTTTCTACGGGCGACGATGTGACCGCGCCCGCCATGCAACCCTCTGTAGTCCGCTGCCACACCGGGGAGGGGACGCGCGCCATCCCGGAGGCCGGTGCGCGCCCTTGCGCGATATTGCTTCAGCCCTTGGCGTTGAGCGGGCAGGCATCGGAGGGCTTCGGGAACACGTCGTCGCCCTTCAGGACCGCCCGGACGTTGTAGAAGTCCCAGTCGCGCTTGGATTCCGCCGGCTTCTTCACCTGCAGGAGCAGCATGTCGTGGACGAGGGCGCCGTCGGTGCGCAGCTTGCCGTTGCGGATCACCGCGTCGTCGATGGTCATGGTGCGCAGCTTGCCCATCACGGCGCCGGCCTCGTCGGTGCTCGCCGCCTCGATCGCCTTCAGGTAGCTGAGTGCGGCCGAGTAGACCGCCGCCTGCGACGCGCTCGGCATGCGCTTCATCTTGGCGAAGTACTTCTCCGCGAAGGCGCGCGAGCGGTCGTCGTAGTCCCAGTAGAAGGCTTCGGTGAGGTACATGTCCTGGGCCTTGGCCAGCCCGAGGCTCTTAACGTCGGTGATGTAGGTGAGCAGCGGGGCGATCACCTGCTTGTCGCCGCGCCCGATGCCGTACTCGGCGGCCTGCTTGACGGCGTTGATCGTGTCGCTGCCGGCATTGGCGAGCGCGATCACCTGCGCGCCGCTCCCCTGCGCCTTCAGCATGAAGGAGGAGAAGTCGCCCCCCGGGAACGGGTGGCGCGAGACGCCCAGCACCTTGCCGCCCTCGGCCTCCACCATGGCGGAGGCGTCCTTCTCGAGGGAATGGCCGAAGGTGTAGTCGGCGGTGACGAAGTACCAGGTCTTGCGGCCGGTCTTCAGCAGCGCCTTGGCGGTGCCGGCCGCGAGCGCGTAGGTGTTGACCATCCACTGCGCGTTGAGCGGCGAGCACTTCTCGTTGATCGCCGCCATGGCGACCCCGGCCGAGAGCATCGTCACCCGGTTCTTCTGCTTGGCGATCTCCATCACGGCAAGCGCGGTCGAGGAGGTCGGGAAGTCAGCGATCATGTCGACTTTGCCCTGGTCGAACCATTCCCGGGCGAGGTTGGCGGCGATGTCGGGCTTGTTCTGGTGGTCGGCCGCGATGAGCTCGACGGGGGCGTTCAGCACCTTGCCGCCCATCTCGTCGATGGCGATCTGCGCCGCCACCGCCGAGCCGCGCCCGGTGAAGTCGGAATAGATGCCCGACAGATCGTTGAGGATGCCGATCCTGACGACGCCGTCGCTGATCGCCTCGGCGGCGAGCGCCGGCAAGGGGATCGACAGGGGAGCCGACGCGAGCGACGCGCCGAGAACGTAACCGATGAACCGTGACCGCATGTTCCCGCCTCCTGTTCGTCCGGACTACTCGCCCCTGCCGGAGCTTTGTCTGCGCATCGTCGTTTTCCGAAAGCCGGCAGCACCTTTCGGGATGAGGCTCAGAGGCCGAGCAGGCGCCCGACCTCGGCCTCCCGTGACGCCACCGCGTCCGCCGGGATCTCGGCCGCGACCCGCCCGTGCTCGATCACGTAGTGGCGGTCGGCGAGATGCCGGGCGAAGTGGAAGTTCTGCTCGACCAGCACGATGGTGAAGCCACGGCTCTTGAGCAGGGCCACCGCCCGGCCGAGCGCCTCGACGATGACCGGGGCGAGGCCCTCGGTGATCTCGTCCAGCAGCAGGATGCGGGCGCCCGTGGTCAGGATGCGGCCGAGCGCGAGCATCTGCTGCTCGCCGCCCGAGAGGCGGCCGCCGCCGCTGTCGGCCCGCTCGGCCAGGTTCGGGAACAGCGTCAGCACTTCGGCCACCGACATTCCGCCGGGACCGAGGCGGGGCAGGAGGGTGAGGTTCTCCTGGGTCGTGAGCGAGCGATAGATGCCGCGCTCCTCCGGGCAGTAGCCGAGGCCGAGCCGGGCGACCCGGTGCGTGCTGAGCCGGATCGTCTCCTGCCCGCGCACCCGCACCGAGCCGGCGCGCCGATCGGTCAGGCCGAGGATGGCCTTGAGCGTGGTGCTGCGGCCAGCGCCGTTGCGGCCGAGCAAGGTCACGCACTCGCCCTCGCGCACCGTGATGTCGATCCCGTGCAGGACGTGGCTCTCGCCGTACCAGGCTTCGAGCCCGCGGATCTCCAGGGCGATGGCGGCTTCGGGCAAATCTACCTCAGGCATGTCCGCCTCCGAGATAGGCCGCCTTTACGCCGGGATCGTTGGAGACCTCGGCGTAGCTGCCCTGGGCGAGGATCTCGCCGCGCTGGAGCACGGTGATCGCGTCGCAGAGGTCGGCCACCACCGACATGTTGTGCTCGACCATCAGGATGGTGCGGCCCACGGCGATCCGCCGGATCAGCCGCTTGATCCGGTCGACATCGTCGAGGGCCATGCCCTGGGTCGGCTCGTCGAGGAGGAGGAGGGGCGGATCGAGGGCGAGCGTCGTGGCGATCTCGAGGGTGCGCTTGCGCCCGTAGGAGAGATCGGCGGCGTTGGTGTCTGCGTAATCCGCCAAGCCGACATCGGACAGAAGCGCCATGGCCTCGTCGTCGAGCACGGACAACGAGCGAATCGAGCGCCAGAACCAATATTGCGTCCCCAATCGCCGCTGGAGCGCGACGCGGACATTGTCACGCACGCTCATGTGCGGGAAAGTCGCCGAGATCTGGAACGAGCGCACGATTCCCCGCCGGGCGATCGCCGCCGAACTCTCGTGCGTGACGTCGGTGCCTTCGTAGAGGATGCGTCCGCCGGTCGGCGTGTGGACCTTGGTCAACAGATTGAAGAACGTGGTCTTGCCGGCGCCGTTGGGGCCGATGAGCGCGTGGATGGCGTGACGGCGGACCGCGAAGTCGACGTCCCGGACGGCGGTGAAGCCTCCGAACGCCTTGGTCAGCCCTTCCGTCACCAATGCGTGCTCAGCCACGACACCCTCGCCGGCTCCATTGCTGTAGATTGTATAAAATCTGCATCCGCGTCAAGCATCCTGTGTGGCGACATCCGCGCCTTGGCGGGCTCACCCGGCCTGGGCGTTCCGGTAGATCGCCACCAGCGATACGGCGGCGTGCGCGATATGCGCTTGCAAGAGTTCGGCCGCCTGGGAGATCCGGCCCACCTCGCAGAGCGCCACGATCTGTGTGTGCTCGTGATCGGCACGCGCGGTGTCCCCGGAAGCGGACAGCTGCAGCCGCGTCGGGCGGTCGCAATCCTGCAGCAGGGCGGAGACGATGCTGAGCGAGCGGGGGCGATCGGCGTAGCGCAGCAGATCGAGGTGGAAGCTTCGGTTCAGCTCGCCCCACCGATCGACCTGGCCGGCCTCGAGGGCCGCGCCGTACCCGTCGGTGAGGCTGCGCAGCCTCCGGTAATCCGCCGCCCCGAAGCGGCGTGCGGAGAGCGCCAGCAGCGGCGGTTCGAGCTGTTCGCGCAGGCGGAAGATGTCTTCCACCTCCTCGACGGACAGGCCGGCCACCACCGCCCCGCGATGCGGCACGATCTTGACCAGCCCTTGCGCCTCCAGTTGCAGCAGCGCCTCCCGGACCGGGATGCGGCTGATGCCGAACTCCTCCGCCAGCGCGTCCTGGCGCAGCTGGATCCCGGGCGCGAACTCACCGTTCAGGATGCGCTGACGCAGCGATTCCGTGACCGCGGCCGAGACGGTCTTGTGGCGCAGGCGATCGGTGGCGGGGGACGGAGACGTCGGATCGGGCATCGGCACCTCGGCATGCGTGTAGATTTTATCCGAAGTTGATGCGCTGCGACAGACGGGGTCCTCACGGGGCCAAGACGTTGCCCGAAGGACGTCCCGCAGACCACCGGGCCGGCCCGACTGGGCGACGCCGCCCCCGCGGCGAGAGGGCCGGGGGTGCCGCTCAGTCCCCCCGTTCGCCGCGCAGGGTCTTGAGGCCGATGCCGGTCGCCTCGAAGCCGCCGTCGACGGCGAGCTGCTGGCCGGTGACGAAGGAGGCCCGTTCGGAGCAGAGGAACACGATCGCCTCCGCGAGTTCCGACTCCAGGCCGTAGCGCCCGAGGGGGACGGCATCGTGGTAGTCGGCGCGGATCTCCGGGCTGTGGACCGCCTTGGCCATCGCGGTGTCCACCGGCCCCGGGGCGACCGCGTTCACCCGGATCCCGAACTGCGCCAACTCGACGGCCTGCTGCTTCGTGAGCTGGGCCAGCGCCGCCTTGCTGGTGCCGTAGGCGGTCCGCAGCGTCGAGGCGCGCAGGCCCGAGATCGATGTGATGTTCACGATCGCGCCGCCACGTTCGGCGAGCAGCGGGACGGCCGCCTGCGTGCACAGGAACGGCCCCGACAGGTTCACGGCGAGCACCCGCGACCAATCGTCGAACGTGGTCTCCATCAGCGGCTTGAAGATCGCGATGCCGGCGTTGTTGACCAGCGCGTCGAGCCGCCCGAACCGGTCGGCGACCTGCCGCATCGCGCCTGCGACCGCTTGCGGGTCGGAGACGTCCGCGGTGACAGCCAGCACAGCCTCCGGCCGGCCGAGCCCGGCGGCGGCGGCCTCCACGGCCGGGCCGTCGATGTCGAGGAGGGCGACGCGCCACCCGTCCGCGAGGAACCGGCTCGCGGCAGCAAGTCCGATGCCGCGGGCCGCCCCCGTCACCAGCGCGGTCCGGTCGTGGGTGTCGCTCATAGCGTCATATCCGTCGGCGAGGGCCGCGCGTCGGCGGCGGGGGATCGTTCCGGCAGCGGCGCCTCGCTCATGGTGCGCGACAGCGGCACCACTCGAAACAGCTCCCACAGATCCATACGATGCGGGACTTGAATTTCCAGTCCTTCCGTCGGCAGCGCGGCACCGACCGCGAAGCCCTCTGCGCGCGGCAAACGGACGCCTCGGCACCTTCGGGGCCTGCATCCGCGTGACTGCGATTCGCAACGCGGCTAGCACGGTGATGGCGGGACCGTGCCGACGCGGTCCGGTCGTGCGCCGAGGCCCCCCGTCCCGGCGGCTGGCCGCGACGGGCCGACGTCATGACCGACCGATCCGGCGCTGCCAAAGCCGCCCCGACCGTCTCCACGCTGGCGGCGACGGCCATCGTCGTGGCCGACATGATCGGCATCGGCGTCTTCACCAGCCTCGGCTTCCAGGTCGCCGACATCCCGTCCGGCTTCACGCTGCTGCTGCTGTGGTTCGTCGGGGGCGTGGTCGCGCTGTGCGGGGCGCTCTGCTACGCCGAACTCGCCACGATGTTTCCCCGCTCCAGCGGCGAGTACAACCTCCTCACGCAGATCTACAGCCCGGCGATCGGGTTCATGGCCGGGTGGCTCTCGGGCACTGTCGGCTTCGCCGCGCCGGTGGCGCTCGCCGCCATGGCGCTCGGCCAGTACGGCAAGGCGGTGCTGCCCGGGGCGCCGCCGCTCCTGCTCGGCCTCGCGGCGATCTGGATCGTCTCGCTGGTCCACCTGCGGGGTACGCGCCACAGCAGCGCGTTCCAGATCGGGTTCACGCTGCTGAAGCTGGCGCTGATCGTCGCCTTCATCGGGGCGGGTTTCGCGTGTGGGGGCGGCCAGGCGATCGGCTTTTCGCCCGCTTCGTTCGATCCGGCGCAGGTCGTCAGCGCCAGCTTCGCGATCAGCCTCGTCTTCGTGATGTACGCCTATTCGGGCTGGAACGCCGCGACCTACATCGTCGGCGAACTCGCCGACCCGCCGCGCAGCCTGCCGCGGGCGCTGTTCTTCGGGACCGGCCTCGTCGTCGCGCTCTCGATCGCGCTGAACGCGGTGTTCCTCTACACGACGCCCGCCGCCGAACTCGCCGGTCAGGTCGAGGTCGCCGTGATCGCCGGCCGTCACGTCTTCGGCGATGTGGGCGGCCGCATCGTGGGCGGGCTGATCTGCGCCGGGCTGATCCCGACGATCGGCGCGATGATGTGGATCGGCCCGCGCGTCACCGTCGCGATGGGCGAGGACGTGGCTCTGCTGCGCCTGTTCGCCCGGCGCTCGCGGCGCGGGGTGCCGGGCGCAGCGCTTCTCCTTCAGGCCTGCATCGCCACCATCCTGCTGTTCACCCAGAGCTTCGAGGCGGTGCTCGACTTCATCCAGTTCAGCCTGATCCTGTGCTCGTTCCTAACCGTGATCGGGCTGATCAAGCTCCGGATCACCCGGCCCGACCTGCCGCGGCCGTTCCGGGCCTGGGGCTACCCGGTGACGCCGATGATCTTCCTGTCGGTGACGCTGTTCATGCTGGTCCACCTCGTGACCGTCCGGCCGCTGCAGTCCCTTGCGGGGCTCGCACTGATGCTGGCCGGCCTCCTCGTGTACGGCATCGCGACGGCGCGGGAGCGGACGACGGCGCGCAGGGCGCCGCCGCGGTGAGGCCGGGGCCGCGCGCGATCACACCTGTCAGGGAGCGGGCTTGAACGCCCGCAGGACGTCCAGCCGATACTCGGCGGTTCGCGACTGCTTCAGGACCCGCGCAAAACCTTGGGCGCCCGCGATGAAGCCTTCCGCCGCCTCGTCGCCGGAGAGCGGGTAATGGGTGACGCCGAGCCAGTGGACCAGCACGATGTCCGCTTCGGGAAGCACCGAGCCCGCCACCCGGGCGACCAGCCGGGCAAGGTCGGCGCGGTCGAGATAATAGGCGACCTCGGAGATCAGGATCAGGTCGAACCGCCCGTCCGGCCATGCGCCCGGGACGGCCGCGAGCTGGAAGCGCACGTTCGGGCAATCGGCGCAGCGCGCCCGGGCGTCGTCCAGGACGGACGGCACAACGTCGAGCCCGATCAGCGCGTCGCACCGGGGGCAAAGCTGATGCGTGAACACGCCGATCGAGCAGCCGACCTCGAGGCCCGACGCGTAGCGGGCCCGCGGCAGGGCCGCCAGCGTGGCCGCATACTTGTCGCGCTCATAGGCGCTCGTGGCGAAGCGCCACGGATCCGACTCCGTGGCATACATGCCCTTGAAGTAATCGGTATCGAGGCTCTTCGCGCGGCGGCCCGTCGGCGTCTCGGCCGGCTGCTTGGGGTCGGCCTCGGCGCCTGAGGCACTTTGAATTCCGAGCATCGCGCTCGTCACGGCCGCGCCTCCGGCTTGCAGCAGGCGGCGCCGGGAGGCTGGCTTGCGATCACGCACGAGGGGCCTCACCGCGCCTTCGGGACTGTGCCGGTGAAACCGGGCCCAGTCGGGGCGGTTCCGGGCTGCGGCGTCAGGCGGCGCTGCCCGCCGCGGCGCGGCCGCCGAGATACGCGGCGCGGATGTCGTCGTTGGCCCAGAGCGCCTGCGGGTCGCCTTCGAGGACGAGGCGGCCGGTCTCCAGCACGTAGCCCCGGTCGGCCACCGACAGGCCCATGCGGGCGTTCTGCTCGACCAGCAGCACCGTCGTGCCGCGACGGCGCACCTCCGCGATGATCGCGAACACCGCCTGGACGATCACCGGGGCGAGACCGAGCGAGGGCTCGTCGAGCAGCAGGAGCCGCGGCTTGGCCATCAGGCCGCGGGCGAGCGCCACCATCTGGAGCTGGCCGCCCGACAGGGTCCAGCCGAGCGCGTCGCCGAACCGCCGGATGTCGGGGAACAGCTCGAACATCGCCTCGACCTCGTCGCGCAGGGCGCGCTTCGGGACGCCGGACCGGTTCGAGGCGCCGAGCATGATGTTCTCGCGCACGGTGAGCCCCGGGAAGACCCGGCGCCCCTCGGGCACGTGGGCGACGCCGAGGCGCACGATCGCCTCGGGCTTCAGGCCGTGGAGCGGCTGCCCGTCGAGCAGGATGCTGCCGCCCGCCGGCTTCACGAGGCCGGAGATCGCCTTGAGGGTGGTCGACTTGCCGGCGCCGTTGGAGCCCAGCAGGGTCACGACCTCGCCCGTGCCGACCACGAACGAGAGCCCGCGCACCGCCTCGATCTCGCCGTAGCGGACGGTGAGGTCGCGGATCTCCAGGACCGGGTTCGACACGGCGGTGCTCATCCTGCTCAGGCCGGCGCGAGATCGGTCTTCAACGCGGTCTGGAGCCCCGCGCCCGGCCCGGTCGAGGCGTCCTCCCCGAGATAGGCCTCGATCACGGCGGGCTCGCGCAACACGGTGGCGGTGACCCCGTCCGCGATGCGCCGGCCGAAGTTCAGGACGGTGACGTGGCTCGCCACGTCGCTGACCAGGGTCATGTCGTGGTCGATGATCAGGATGGTCAGGCCCTTGGCCGCCATCCGGCGCAGCAGCACCGTCAGGGCGTTCTTCTCGCTGGAATTGAGCCCGGCGGCCGGCTCGTCGAGGAGCAGCAGCGTCGGGTTGCCGGCGAGCGCCCGGGCGATCTCGATCAGGCGCTGGTGCCCGTAGGAGAAGCCCGAGATCGGCTCCTGCGCCCGCGCCTCCAGCCCGACGAAGGCCAGGGCCGCGCGCGCCCGGGCCTCCAGCGCCGGCCGGTCGCTTGCGCCGAGGGGGTTGTTCGGACGCTCGGCGCCGATCACCACGTTCTCCAGGGCGCTCATCGAGCGGAACAGGCGGATGTTCTGGAACGTGCGGCCGATCCCGACCGCGGCGCGCCGGTGCGGGGGAAACCGGGTGATGTCCCGGTCCTGGAGGCGCATGGTGCCGCCGGTCGGGGTGTAGAGGCCGGACAGGACGTTGAGCGTCGTGGTCTTGCCCGAGCCGTTCGGGCCGATCAGCGCGTGGATGCCGCCGCGGGTGACGGTGAAGTCGATCGCGTCCACGGCCTTGAGGCCGCCGAAATGCTTGGACAGGCCCGACACCGTCAGCAGGGTCGCCGAGGCGTCGCGCGCCTGGCTCAGGGTCAGATCCGGGGCGGGCGCAGGCGCAGGCTTGGCGGGCCGCAGCCGCCGGACCTGATCGCCCAGGAAGCCCCAGATGCCGTCGGGCATGAACACGACGATCAGGATCACCGCCAGCCCGTAGATCGCCAGGTACAGGCCCGGGATCTCCTTGAGGAAGCGCAGCCATTCGGGGATCAGGATCAGCAGGCCCGTGCCGATCACGGCGCCGACCGGCGAGCCGACGCCGCCCAAGAGCGCCATGGTCAGGAAGACGATCGACTCGGCGAAGGAGAACTGGTCCGGGCTGATATACGTGAAGCTGCCGGCAAACAGCCCGCCGCCCAGCCCCGCCAGCAGTGCCCCGATGGCGAAGGCCGCGACCTTGGTGCGGTAGACGTCGATGCCGCTGACGCCCGCGGCCAGTTCGTTGTCGCGCACCGCCCGCATGGCGCGCCCGAGCCGGGTCCGCGGCAGGTGCCAGACCAGCCAGCCGACCACCGCCAGGACCAGCACGCACAGCGCGAGGTAGCTCTGTCCGTCCGCGAACAGGGCGGGGCGGCGGATGTTGGGCACCCCGTCCGGACCGTGGGTGACCGGGATCCAGTTGGTCAGGACCAGGGTGAGGATCTGCTGGAACGAGATCGTCACCATGGCGAGGTAGTGGCCGCCGAGCCGCAGCGTCGAGGCGCCGAGGATCGCGCCGAGGACGACCGCGAGCGCCAGTCCGATCGGCAGGCACAGCCAGAAATTCAGGCCGTGATCGACCGTGCCGAGCCCGACCGCGTAGGCGCCGATCCCGAAGAAGGCGGCCTGGGCGAGGTTGATCTGGCCGCACAGCCCGAGCACGACGGTGAGCCCGATCACCGCGATCGCGTAGGTTGCGGCCTGCATCAGGATGTTGAGGACGTAGCCGCTGAACGGCGTCGTCGCGGCGAGCGCCACGGCGGCCGCGGCGAGGCCTGCATAGGCGAGGCCGCCGAGCGGCAGCGGCCGGGAAGGCCGGGAGGCGGTGCCCGTGAGGGTCGGGCCGGCCGTCGTCGGATCGGCGCTCATGCTTTCTCCGCCACGCGCTCGCCGAACAGCCCCTGCGGGCGCACGACCAGGAAGGCCACGAGGACGATGAAGGCGAAGGCGTCCTTGTACGGCACCGAGACGTAGGCCGCCCCGAAGGTCTCGATGATGCCGAGCGCCAGCCCGCCGATGATCGCGCCGGTGACGTCGCCGAACCCGCCGATGATCGTCGCGGCAAACGCCTTGAGCGCGATGGTCGCGCCCATCTGGATCGACACGAACAGCACCGGCGCCACGAGGATGCCGGCGATGCCGCCGAGCACGGCGCTGTAGACGAAGGTGAGCATGATCATGCCGGCGACCGGGATGCCGAGGAGCGCCGCCATCTCCTTGTCCTGGGAGGTCGCCTGGAGCTTCTTGCCGACCAGGGTGTGCTCGAAGAACCAGTACTGGAACGCCACGAGCGCCGCGGTCACCGCGATGATCAGCAGGTACTGGCTGTCGAGGAAGACCGGGCCGAGCAGGAAGCCCTGCGTCTCGAACACCGGCGGCAGGACCTGCGGCTGCGGCCCGTAGAGGGCGAGCGTGGTGTTGGCCAGGAAGATCGAGGCGCCGATGGTCGAGATGATCACCGGCAGGTAGGTGCGGTGGCGCAGGGGATAGTAGACGCCGAGGTTGAACAGGGCGCCGAGCAGGGCCATCCCGCCGATGGTGAGCAGCACCGAGAGCCAGTACGGCCACTCGAGATCGACGGCGAACACCACCATCAGGAAGGCCGCGACCATCGAGAACTCGCCCTGTGCGAAGTTCACGACGTTGGTGGCGCGGAAGATCAGCACGAAGCCCAGGGCCACGAGGGCGTAGACCGAGCCGATGCCGATCCCGGTGAAGAGGAGCTGGAGGATCAGGTCCATGTGCGCGCCCGTGCCCCGTCCGCGACGACGTGTTCAGCCCTGATAGAAGTCGATGCGCCGGTCGAACGTGATCGTGCCCTTGTCATTGCGCACGACGTTGTAGCCGTGCAGGCCGTCGCCGTTCTTGTCGAAGTTGTAGGTGCCCTCGGCGCCCGCGTGGCCCCGCACCGCCAGCAGCGCCTCGCGGATCGCCTGCGGGTCGGCCTTGCCCGCCTTGTTGATCGCCAGCGCCAGGACCGTCACCGCGTCGAAGGTCCAGGAGGACTGGTTGTCGGGGGCGATCTTGGTCGCGGCGCGGTAGGCCTTGCCGTAGGCCCGGGCCGCGTCGCTCGATTCCTCCGCGTAGTCGGCCACGCCGTAGGTGCCGTAGAGCGAGGGACCGGCGAGCTTCAGCGCCGTGACGTTGGTGATCGAGGGCGAGCCGACCCAGGGGGCGGTGACGCCGAGCTGGCGGAGCTGGCGGGCGAAGATGCCGAGGTCGTTCTCGAAGGTGAAGTACGAGCCGATCACGTCGGCCCCGGCCTGCCGGATCGCCAGCACCACGGGGGTGAAGTCCTGACCCTGGTTGGCGTAGCCTTGATCGAGCACGACCGTGGCGCCGACCTTACCCAGGCTCTCGGTGAGCGCCTTGGCGCCGCTGGTCCCGAAGGCGTCGGTGGAGTGGATGATCGCCCACTTCTTCTTGCCGAGGCCGTTGACGCCGTGCTCGGCGATCACCCGGGCCGAGAAGCTGTCGTTGGGCCGGAAGCGGAACATCCAGGGATTGCCGAGCTGGGTCAGCACCGGGTCGGTGCCGCCGAAGCACATCGGCTTGCCGGTCTTGAGGATGTCCGGCGCCATCGCGTGGTTCTGCGTGGAGCGGACCGAGCCCAGGAAGCCGACGAGATCGGGCTGCGAGGCCAGCTTGGAGAAGGCCAGCACGGCGCCGGGATTGGTGGTCTGGTCGTCCTCGGTGACGATCTCCAGCGGCTTGCCGAGCACGCCGCCCGCCTTGTTGACCGCCTCCAGGGCGATCTTAGCGCCGTTGAGGGCGAAGCGCCCCGCATCCGCGCCGGGGCCCGTGACCGGCAGCACCATGCCGATCCGGATCGTCGCGCCGGCGCCCTGCGCGTGACTCGATCGGATCACCCCCGGGGCGAGGCCGCTCGCAGCCGCGCAAGCGGCACCCGTCAAGAAAACGCGACGCGTCGTCTTCATAGGCATTCCCGTCCCGCCGCCGGTTCTTATGCCCGACGTTGATTGTATTGGGCCATGCGGGACGCTTCATTGTCTATCCCACGTCACCCGAACCGGTCGCCTTGCGGGTTAAGAAAGCCTAGGATCGTTACCCGAACGCGCCCGGCGAGGCGCGACGACGGGAGATAGACCATCATGCGGATCGACGCCGCCGGACTGACCGCCTACGTGCGGGACATATTCGTTCGGGAGGGCTGCTCGGAGGCGGAAGCGGGGCGGATCGGCCAGTTCCTCGTGGCCGCCAACCTCACCGGCCACGACAGCCACGGGGTCATCCGGGTGCCGCGCTACGTGGCGTGGCTGCGCGACGGCGAGCTCGTGGCCGATCGCGCCCCAGAGGTGCTGATCGACGGAGGCGCCTTCGCGCTGGTGGACGCCCAGTACGGCTTCGGCCAGACCGCCGGCCCGTTCGCCACCGATCTCGGCATCGCCAAGGCCCGGGAGCACGGCGTCTCGGTCATCGCCCTGCGGCATGCCGGGCATCTCGGGCGGATCGGCGAATGGGCCGAGCGCGCTGCCGCCGCGGGCCTGATCTCGGTGCATTTCGTCAACGTCGCCGGCAGCCTGCTCGTCGCGCCGTTCGGCTCGGTGGAGCGGCGCTTCTCCACGAACCCCATCGCGGCCGCCTTCCCGCTTCCGGGGCGCGATCCGATCGTCCTCGACTTCGCGACCTCGGCGGTCGCCGAAGGCAAGGTGCTGGTGGCCTCGCAGGGCGGCAAGCCCCTGCCCGAGGGCGTCCTGATCGAGCCGGACGGCCGCCTCAGCGCCGACCCGACCACCCTGTTCGGTCCGCTCGACGGGCCGGAGCGCGACAACCAGAAGGGCCGGGGCGCGATCCGGGCCTTCGGCGAGCACAAGGGCTCGGGCCTGTCGCTGATGTGCGAGCTCCTGGCCGGCGCGCTCACCGGTTCCGGCACGGCGGGGCCGGGCAAGCGCCGGGTCTGCAACGGCATGCTCTCGCTCTACATGACGCCGAGCGCCTTCGGCTCGGACGACGCGATCGCGGCCGAGGCGCGCAGCTATCTCGATTTCTTCGCCTCCGCCCAGCCGGCGCCGGGCGGCGCGGTGCTGCTGCCGGGCGAGCCCGAGCGCCGCATGAAGGCGGAACGCCTCGCCGAGGGCGTACCGCTTCCGGAGCCGGTCTGGGAGACCCTGCTCGCCGCCGGCCGGCCGCACGGCCTCGACGGGCAATCCTACTGCGCCTGACCGCGCCCGATCTCCGGAGCGGGCCAACCCCGGCGCTGCAGGCGGGATCGCCGCTCAAGCGCGCCGGGGCGTGAAACGGTTCGCTAACCGAAGCCGCCCACCCTCATGCGCATGTCCAAGCGAACGATCCGAACGGCGAGGGGCGTCCTCTGGATCGCGGCCCTCGCGCTCTGCTGTTTCTCGGCCGTGATGCTGGTCAAGGCCAACCGCCCCGCGGAGCGGTCGGCCGCGGGTCCGGCCGCCTCCGATCCCGTCACGACGGGATCCATCGACCGGGCTCCGATCCGATGGTGCGGGGCCGCCCCGTGGTGCCGCTGACCGTCGCTACCGTTTCCGCTGCTTGACGAGGACCTCATGCGACACTGGATCTCCCTGCCGATCGTGCTGACGCTCGGCTTCGTGGCGCCGGCTCACGCGCAAGGCCTGGCGCGCGGCGCACAGGACGGACGGGAGCGCGGCGAGGCCATCGCGGGCCCGCTCGGCGCCGTCGTCGGCGGCGCGATCGGTGCCGCCGTCGGCACGGCCAACAGCATCCTGGGGATCGACCGGCGGGACCGCTTCCGCATCTACGCGATCGGCGAGCGGCGGCCCTCCTTCGCCTACGCGGGGCCGGTGCGGGTCGGAACCGTGCTGCCGGAGGACGGCGTGGTCTATTACGACGTGCCGGCCGAATTCGCGCTGCCGAACTACAACTACACGATCGTCAACGACCACCCCGTGCTGGTCGAGCCGCGGACGCGGCGCATCGTCGAGGTCATCGATTAGGGGCTGCGCGCATCCTCGCGGAGCCGAGGTTTCACGCCGCCGGGACGCGCCCGGCGGCGGGGTCGTGATCGGCGCGGGGCGCCGACGCGATGTTACTTCAGGCGCGCGGCGGCCCACGCGATGTGGTCGGCCATGAAGGTCGAGATGAAGAAGTAGGAGTGGTCGTAGCCCTCGTGCATGTTGAGGGTCAGCGCGATTCCGGCCTTCTTGCAGGCCTCCTCCAGCAGCCAGGGGCGCAGGCCGTCCTGGAGGAAGCTGTCGGCGGTGCCCTGATCGACCAGGAACTCGGGGAAGCGCTTGCCGTCCTCGATCAGCGCGGTGGCGTCGTGGGCGCGCCAGGCGGCCGTGTCGGACCCGAGATACTTCTCGAAGGCCGGCTTCGACCAGCCGGCCGTGGAGGGCTGGGCGATCGGCGCGAAGGCGGAGCAGGACTTGAAGCGCTCCGGGTAGGTCAGCGCGATGGTGAGCGCCCCGTGGCCGCCCATGGAATGGCCGAAGATGCCCTGGCGGGTCATGTCAGCGGGGAACTCCTTCGCGATGAGCGCCGGCAGTTCTTCCGTGATGTAGCTCCACATCTTGTAGTTCTTGTCATAGGGCGCCTGCGTGGCGTCCAGATAGAAGCCGGCGCCGGAGCCGAACTGCCAGTTGCCCTCCTCGTCCGGGATACCGGGGCCGCGCGGGCTGGTGTCGGGGGCCACGATGATCACGCCATGCTCGGCGGCGGCGGCGCGGTACTCGCCCTTGTCCATGACGTTGGCGTGCGTGCAGGTGAGCCCGGACAGGTACCAGAGCACCGGGACCGGCCCCTTCTCGGCCTGGGGCGGCACGAACACCGCGAAGGTCATCGGGCATCCCGTGGTCTGCGCGTCGTGCTTGTAGACGCCCTGCGTGCCGCCGTGGGCGCGGGCCTTCGAGACGGTTTCCATCAGCTGTGATCTCCTGCTCGGGAGGCGGGAGCCCCGCTCGGGGGCTGGATCGCGGGCCCGGGTCTTCGAGAATGCGAGGACGTGCGCGGGGCTCCCCGGCCTAGCAGGCGGGGAGCCCCGGATGGTCTTCCTCAGTAGACGACGACGGAACGGATCGACTTGCCTTCGTGCATGAGGTCGAAGCCGTGGTTGATCTCGTCCAGCGGCATGGTGTGGGTGATCAGATCGTCGATGTTGATCTTACCCTCCATGTACCAGTCGACGATCTTCGGCACGTCGGTACGGCCGCGCGCGCCGCCGAACGCCGAGCCCCGCCAGACCCGGCCGGTGACGAGCTGGAACGGGCGGGTCGAGATCTCGCGGCCGGCCTCGGCCACGCCGATGACGATCGACTCGCCCCAGCCGCGATGGCAGCATTCGAGGGCCTGGCGCATCACGTGGACGTTGCCGGTGCAATCGAAGGAGAAGTCGGCGCCACCGCCCGTGAGATCGACGATGGCCTGGACCACCTTGTCGGTGCCGACCTCGTTCGGGTTGATGAAGTGGGTCATCCCGAACTTGCGGGCCATGGCCTGCTTCTCCGGGTTGATGTCGACGCCGATGATCTTGTCGGCACCGACCATCCGGGCGGCCTGCAGCACGTTGAGGCCGATGCCGCCGAGACCGAACACCACCACGTTGGCGCCGGGCCAGACCTTGGCGGTGTAGATCACGGCGCCGATGCCCGTGGTCACGCCGCAGCCGATGTAGCAGATCTTGTCGAAGGGGGCGTCTTCGCGGATCTTGGCGAGCGCGATGGCCGGCAGGACCGTGAAGTTCGAGAAGGTCGAGCAGCCCATGTAGTGGAACACGGTGTTCGACCCGCCGGGATTGCCGCCGGTGGAGACGCAGGAGAAGCGGCTGGTGCCGTCCGGCATCACGCCCTGGCCCTGGGTCGCCCGGATCGCGGTGCACAGGTTGGTGCGCTGCGAGAGGCAGGATTTACAGTTGCGGCATTCCGGCGTGTAGAGCGGGATGACGTGGTCGCCGGGCTTCAGCGTGGTGACGCCGGCGCCGACCTCGCGGACGATGCCCGCGCCCTCGTGGCCGAGGATCGCCGGGAACTTGCCCTCGGAATCCAGTCCCGAGAGGGTGTAGGCGTCGGTGTGGCAGATGCCGGTGGCCATCAGCTCGACGAGAACCTCGCCGGCCTTGGGCCCTTCGATGTCGATGGTCTCGATGGTGAGAGGCTTCTTGGCTTCCCACGCGACCGCGGCGCGCGTCTTCATCACGTGTTCCTGTTGTTTGGACGATCACGGACGGCGTCGAACGGCCGACTCTTCGGCGCGCCTCGCCCAGGGGCGGCACACCGAACGGTCCGAAAATCTGGGGTGTGTTTGATGGTTCTGGCGCCGAGATGCAACGTTTGCGGTCGCGTTTCGAACACGTCCCCCGCCCGGGCGGTCCGGGGAATGGGTCGCATCCGCACGGCGCGGGCCGCGCGCTAACTCCGGCGCATGGATCGCACCTCTCCCATCAATCGCCCCATGACCCGAGCCGCCGGGCTCGACCGGCTCGCCGCCTTCCTGGCCGGAGCCGGAGCCGATTACGCCGCCTGCCGCAACACCGACCGCGGCCCCGGCCACGAGCCGACCACCTCGGCCCTCTCACCCTACCTGCGCCGGCGCCTGATCACGGAGGCCGAGGTCGCGGCCGCCGCCGAGCACGCGTTCGGCGACGGCGGCGCGGAGAAATTCGTGTCCGAGGTGTTCTGGCGGACCTACTTCAAGGGCCACCTGGAGACCCACCCGTCCGCCTGGACGGACTACCACGCCCTGGTTGCTCGCGACCGGGAGCGGCTCGCCGCCGAGCCCGGACTGCGCCGGACCTACGCGGCGGCGGTCGAGGGCCGGACCGGGATCGACGGCTTCGACGACTGGGCCCGCGACCTCGTCGAGACCGGCTGGCTGCACAACCACGCCCGGATGTGGTTCGCCTCGATCTGGATCTTCACCCTGCGCCTGCCCTGGGCGCTCGGCGCCGCGTTCTTCATGGACCACCTGATCGACGGCGATCCGGCGAGCAACACCCTGTCCTGGCGCTGGGTGGCCGGCCTGCACACCCGGGGCAAGCACTACGTCGCCCGCGCCGAGAACATCCGGCGCTACACGGAGGGCCGCTTCGACCCCGTCGGCCTCGACGAGGAACCGGACGCGCTGGACGAGGCGATGCCGCCCCGCGAGGTCCCGCTGCCCCGGGCCGAGGCCGCGCCGGCGGGCGACATCGCGCTGCTGCTGCATCTCGACGACCTGCACTCGGAGAGCCTGCCGTTGGGGGACGCCCGGGTGGTCCGCGTCGGCGGCCTGCTGGCCCACGCGCCCGGGGCCTCCGAGCGCGTCCGGGCGGCAGACGCCGAGGCGATGGCCGATGCGCTGCGGCGCGCGGCGGCGCGGTTCGGCTGCGAAGCGCGCCCGGTCGAGGTGGGCTGGTCCGGGGATCGTCCGGTCGTCGCCGCCTGGGCTCCGGTGGGCCCGTCGGCCGATGCCCTGCCGGAGGATTGCATCCGGGTTCGTCGTGCATGGGACGAGACCGCCTGGCCGCGATCCACGCGCGGCTATTCCCGCCTGCGCTCGGTGATTCCCGCGGTCCTGACGGCATGAGGTCCCGGACCCGTCCGCCGCCGACTGTCCGCGCCGCGCTGATTTGAATCGTCGCGGTTCCGGGTCATCCGGCCCCGGTCTTCATGGCGACCGACCCGGCAGATACGGTATGGAGCCGCCGGACGGCATGACCGTTGGGAGACCGACGGCCAGGTCTGGCGACGCGGGGGCGGGATTTCGCTGCATGGATGTCGAACACGACGCGCTGCGTCGGCGCCTTCAGGAGGCCGAGGCCGAGATCGAGCGTTTGCGGGCGTCCAACGCGAGCGCTGTGCATGCGCCGAGCGGCAACGAGCGCACGTCGGCGGCCGGGATCGACCTCTTGTTCACAGCGGCGGAGAAGACCCGCATGCCGCAGATCGTCACCGATCCCAACCTGCCCGACAATCCGATCGTCTTCGCCAACCGCGCCTTCCAGGAGCTGTGCGGCTACGGCGCGGAGGACCTGATCGGCCGCAACTGCCGGTTCCTCCAGGGGCCCGGGACGGACCCCGCCGACGTCGCCAAGGTCCGCGACGCCATCGCGGCCCGCCGCGACGTGGTCGTCGAAATCCTGAACTATCACCGCGACGGCAGGCCGTTCCGCAACGAGCTCTACGTCAGTCCGGTCTTCGATCCGGCGGGGCAGTTGCGCTACTTCTTCGCCAGCCAGCTGGACGTCACCCGCTTCCGCACCGAGGAAGAGCGCCTGGCCGAGAGCGAGGCGCGCTACCAGACCCTGTTCGAGGCCATCGATGCCGGCTTCTGTGTCGTGGAGATGCGGTTCGACGCCGAGGGCCGCGCGGTCGATTACCGCCTGATCGAGGTCAACCCGGCCTTCGAGCGCCATACCGGCCTACGGAACGCGGCGGGGCGCTGGATCAGCGAACTCGTTCCCGATCTCGAACCGTCCTGGTTCGAGACCTACGGCGCGGTCGCCATGACCGGGCGCTCGGTGCGCTTCGAGAGCGCCGCGGTGTCGATGGGGCGCTGGTTCGACGTCCATGCCCTGCGCGTGGGCGAGCCGGCGCGGCGGCGCGTCGCGATCCTGTTCAACGACATCACCGACCGGCGCCGCCTCGAGGATCACCTGGAGACCGCCGCCCGGGAGCGGACCGACGAGCGCGACACCCTGTGGCGGGCGAGCCGCGACCTGTTCGTGGTCTGCGGCTTCGACGGCGTGTACCGGGCGGTGAACCCGGCCTGGACCGCGACCCTCGGCTGGACCGCCGAGGATCTGGTCGGCGCCCGGTTCGACGCGTTCGTGCACCCGGACGACCGGACGCTTGCGGAACAGGCGCTGGAGCGCGTGATCACGGCCGGCGACCTCGACGACGTGGACGTCCGGTTCAGGACCCGCGACGGCGCCTATCGCTGGATCTCGTGGAACGTGGTCCCGCGCGGCGACCACTTCTACGCGGCCGGCCGGGACGTCACCGAGCGGAAGGCCCTCGAGGAGCAGCTGCGCCAATCCCAGAAGCTGGAAGCGGTGGGCCAGCTCACCGGCGGGGTGGCGCACGACTTCAACAACCTGCTCACCGTGATCAAGTCGTCGACCGACCTGCTCAAGCGCCCGAACCTCCCCGAGGAACGCCGGACCCGGTACGTCGACGCCATCTCGGACACCGTCGCCCGCGCCGCCAAGCTGACGGGCCAGTTGCTGGCCTTCGCCCGGCGCCAGGCGCTCCAGCCCGAGGTGTTCGACGTCGGCCGCGGCGTGGCCTCGGTCTCAGACATGGTGCGGACCCTGACGGGGGCGCGCATCCAGGTCGACATGCAGGTCGTGCCCCTGCGGGACGCGGCGGGGCGGGAGAGCCCGTGCCTGATCGACGCCGATCCGAGCCAGTTCGATACGGCCCTGGTCAACATGGTGGTCAACGCGCGCGACGCCATGGCGGGCGAGGGGCGGATCACCATCCGGGTGCAGCCCGTGAACCGGGTCCCGGCCGTGCGGGCCCACCCGGCGATGCAGGGGGATTTCGTCGCGGTCTCGGTGACCGATACCGGCACCGGCATCGCCCCCGGCGACCTGGAGCGGATCTTCGAGCCGTTCTTCACGACCAAGGGGGTCGGGCAGGGCACCGGTCTGGGCCTCAGCCAGGTGTTCGGCTTCGCCAAGCAATCCGGCGGCGAGGTCGTCGCCGAGAGCCGCCTCGGCGCGGGCAGCACCTTCACCCTGTATCTCCCGCGGGCGGTGGCCGCGGCCGTCCCGGAGGCCGAGGCGCCCGAGCCCGCGGCCCTGGCCGACGGCCACGGCACCTGCGTCCTGCTGGTCGAGGACAACCTCGAAGTCGGCGCCTTCGCGGCGCAGGCCCTGCAGGAACTGGGCTACAGCACGGTCTGGGCGACGGACGCAGAGAAGGCGCTGCGCGAGTTCGAGCGTGTCCCGTTCCGCTTCGAGGTCGTGTTCTCGGACGTGGTGATGCCCGGCATGAACGGGGTCGAGCTGGCCCACGAGATCCGCCGCCGGCAATCCGACCTCCCGGTCGTCCTGGCATCGGGCTACAGCGACGTGCTTGCAGCTCACGGCACCCACGGCTTCGAGCTGCTACGCAAGCCCTACTCGGTCACCGACCTGTCGCGCATCCTGCGCCGCGCCGTCGAACGGGCACGGTCGCCGACCAGGCGGTGACGAACGGGATCTCCCGAAGGCTGCGCGCGCAGGGCCGAGCACAATCCCCGCGCCGGAGATCCGCACGGCGCGGTGTAGGCGGCCGGATCCAGGGGCTGAAGCCAGCCCGCGACCAGATCGCCACGGCTGAGATTGATCAGAAAGGCCACGGGTTCAGCCCACCGGCATCTGATCGAAGGCAGTGCTGGACGGCACACCGCATTACAGCGCCGCCAGTACGCAGACGTACCGAAGCCCGGTACCAACCCCAGGCGAACCGACACGTTACGCTGACGCGCTAGATCATTGAGGAGATTGGCGCACCCGACACGATTCGAACGTGTGACCTTTGCCTTCGGAGGGCAACGCTCTATCCAGCTGAGCTACGGGTGCTAGCCGCGCCGATTTCCTAACCCAACCGCGTGGCCAGCGCAACGGCCTGGGTGGAGCCGCCTCTGCCTGCGTCCGTGCCCGGAATGGGACCGGGCCTCGAACCGGTTCCTGCGGCGGCGGCGCGATGGCTGCCGGGTGTTGCCCTGGCGGCCTTGTCTCCGCGTGCGGTTTCCCGGCCCTTGGAGGTATCCAGGGGATCACGGGGCGGGGCGGGTGTCGCA